>CANHDS010000055.1 GCA_947459465.1 Burkholderiaceae bacterium
GCTGATTTCTGGGGCCGTTATGAAATCACCAGAGCGCCCAAATTTTTCAAGGGTACTGGTGTAGTAACCCAGACTTGGTTCATAAAGGGCAAGCTCCATGTAACGTGAAAACGGAATCCAACCATCTTTTTCCTGAATTTCTTGGGAAATTTTGGTGAAGATGGCTTTGAAATGCTCCGTTTCGGCCTGTGTCAGGTTAATATCCATAGCTCGCTAGTCTAAGTGAGTTTTTCTACAGCATATGAAAACAATGGTAGATCGGACAGTTTTGGTCACTGGCGCTGCCAAGCGCCTTGGTCGAGAAATCGCCTTGTATTTTGCTCGCGAGGGTTGGAATGTCATTATTCATTATGGCCAATCCACATCCGAAGCAAAAAGCGTGGTCGAAGAAATTTGCGCATTGGGAGTAAAGGCTATTGCGTTACAGGCAAACCTGTCTCGTCAAGCAGAGGCCGAGTCCCTGATTCAAAAAAGTATTGATCATTTCTCTCGAATTGATTGTTTGATTAATAGTGCTGCTCTTTTTGAATACGATCGTCCCAGCCAGGATGATCATCCTGTTAGCACCGATTGTATTGAACGACACACCCAAATTAATTTAGCTGCACCAGTTATTTTGGCTCAAGCAATATTTCGTCATCTTAAAAATCAGCCAATTAGTAAAGATTTTGTTCCTGCTACCATTCAGCTATTGGATCAAAAACTAATCAACTTAAATCCTGATTACTTCTCTTATACCCTTTCTAAAAGTGCATTATTAACCGCAACCGAAATGATGGCGCGTGACTTTGCACCCTATATGCGCTCTGTTGGCTTAGCCCCTGGAATTACCCTACCATCAGGCGATCAAAGCCAAGTGGAGTTTGAGAAGGCACACCAAGTGACTCCGATGGGCTATTCATCGAGTGCACATGATATTGCTAGCGCTGCATTTTTCTTGGCTAATGCCAAGTCGATTACCGGGACTACACTGTATGTCGATGGCGGACAACATTTACTGGCATCCGATCGGGATGTGATGTTCAAAATTAAATCATAGGTTCTATGCACTCTTTACTATCCCATCCAAGCCTGATTCATTGTCGACGCCTTTTTTTAAAAGATTATGAGGTTTACATTAATATCGGTGTTCATGATTTTGAGAAGCGCGCTGAGCAAAGGGTGATCTTCAATGTTGAGATTTATGTTCCCTTAGAACTCAATACTCCGAAGCAGGATCGCTTAGAGGAGGTACTTGACTATGATTTCATTCGTAAAACCATTGCAGAGCGGGTCAAGCGCGGTCATATTCATTTACAAGAAACCCTCTGCGATGAAATCGTTGCCGCGATTCTTGAGCATCCCAATGTGATGGCTGTTCGGGTTAGCACCGCAAAACCGGATGTCTATCCGGATTGCGAAGCAGTTGGTGTCGAAGTCTTTAAGATGAAGCAAGCGTAGGCCTAAAGGGAGCCGCAGATGGTAGACCCTCGCAAGCAAGCATTTGAAGAGAATAAGCTTGATAAAAAACTATGTCGCCTAGTGGGTCAGGCTATTGGCGATTTTGGCATGATTGGCGATGGGGATAAGGTGATGGTATGTTTGTCTGGCGGTAAAGACAGCTATACCTTACTTGATATTTTGCTGAAGTTACGTGAGCGAGCCCCCATTTCATTTGATTTGGTTGCTGTCAACCTAGATCAAAAACAGCCTAACTTTCCGAGTGATACGTTGCCTAATTACTTACGCCAACTCAACATCCCGTTTCATATCGAGGAGCAAGATACTTACAGCATTGTGAAGCGAGTGATTCCTGAGGGAAAGACAACATGCGGTTTATGCTCTCGATTACGTCGAGGGATTTTGTATCGAGTCGCTGATGAGCTTGGGGCAACTAAGATTGCCTTGGGTCACCATCGAGACGACATCTTGGAAACATTACTATTGAACATGTTTTATGGTGGCAAGCTCAAGGCAATGCCGCCGAAGTTACGCTCCGACGACGGGCGTCATTTGGTCATTCGGCCGCTAGCCTATGTCCCTGAAAAGCTCATCGAGCGCTATGCACAGTCGATGGAGTTTCCAATTATTCCGTGTGATCTATGTGGTAGTCAGCCAAACCTGCAAAGAGCTGCCATGAAGAAATTGTTACGTGAGTGGGAGAAGGAATTTCCTGGTCGAATTGAAAATTTGTTTCGTTCCCTGCATCACATTGTTCCATCACATCTATTAGATCAAGATGCCTTTGATTTTCAGAATCTAACGATTCATTCGGATTTGACCCATTTTGTTCAATCGGATGAGGGTGACCGTGCAATTGATGAAGGCCTTGATGCATGTGCTGCAACAGAGCCTTCCTGGTCCTCGCTGACCTGGATCCATAAAGATTAAAGCGCGTCTCCCCGCATTAGTGGATTGCTTCTAAGCCCTATAATTAACCCCATGAATATCGTCATCTTGGCTGCTGGGCAAGGCAAGCGCATGAAATCCGCTTTGCCAAAGGTATTGCAGCCTTTAGCGGGTAAGCCTTTACTCCAGCATGTGCTTGAAACCGCATTAACACTTGCACCCAAGGTCACGCCGACTGTTGTGATTGGACATGGCGCACAGCAGGTTCAAACATTCTTAGCCCATTTGGCTAATTTAGATAAGCGCTTTAGTAACGTAAAGACAGTTTTGCAAAAAGAGCAAAAAGGAACGGGTCATGCGCTATTGCAAGCCTTACCAAAACTGAAGCCTGGGCTCCCCACGCTGGTGTTGTATGGCGATGTTCCATTGTGCTCTAAAGAGACCTTGAAAAAGCTGGTTCGCCTGAGTGACGGCGCAGTTAGTTTGCTCACCCATCGCATGCAAAATCCACATGGCTATGGACGCATCGTGCGCGATGTTGATGGCAATATTGACGCAATTATTGAGGAAAAGGACGCCAATTCAGCAATTCGCTCGATTCAAGAAATTAATACTGGCATCATGGTCTTGCCCACTGAGCAATTAGGCAAATGGTTAAAAGGCATCAAAGCTAAAAATGCTCAAGGCGAATATTACTTAACGGATGTGATCACCATGGCGGTTAAGGCAGGCGTCCCAGTACGTTCTGCTCAGGCAACCCATGATTACGAAATCCTAGGCGTTAACAGTCGCGCACAATTAGCAGAATTAGAGCGAGTCTTGCAAACTCAGATTGCGAATGTACTTTTAGAGAACGGCGTCACACTTTTTGATCCCAATCGAATCGATGTTCGTGGTGAGCTGCGTTGTGGAAAGGATGTCTGGATTGATGTTGGTTGTATTTTTGAGGGAATCGTAACTCTGGCCGATCAGGTTCGTATCGGACCCTATTGCGTCATTAAAGATACTCAGATTGGAGAAGGTGCTGCAATCGAAGCCTTTAGCCATCTTGATGGAGCCAAAATTGGCCCCGCTAATCGCATTGGTCCTTATGCGCGAATTCGGCCAGGTGCTGAATTAGGAAATGAAGTTCATATTGGTAATTTTGTGGAAGTTAAAAATAGCAAAATTGCTCCACATAGCAAAGCCAATCATCTCGCGTATGTAGGAGATTCAGTTGTGGGATCACGGGTGAATATTGGCGCAGGCACAATTACTTGTAATTACGATGGTGTGAATAAGCACCAGACAGTCATTGAAGACGATGTATTTATTGGCTCGGATACGCAATTAGTTGCTCCTGTAAGAGTTGGCAAAGGCGCAACTCTGGGAGCAGGAACTACGCTCACCAAAGATGCACCCCCGGGCAAATTAACTGTATCGAGGGTTAAGCAAATTTCGATTGAATGGCAGCGACCCACTAAAGCGAAAAACGAGTTGCCAAAAACAAAAAAGACCTCTCGAAAGTAAGCCCCTTATATGTGTGGAATCGTTGGAGCAGTTGCCAAAACGAATGTTGTTGATACCTTAATCGAAGGGTTGCGACGCTTAGAGTATCGAGGTTACGACTCTTGTGGCTTTGCCGTCATTGACAGTGAGCAATCGGGTCATCCGATCGAACGCGCTCGCACAACTGCGCGTGTGGCAGACTTAGCAAAACAAGCACAGGACTTTTGCGGCCAGGTCGGGATTGCACATACACGTTGGGCAACCCATGGCAGACCTGATACGCATAATGCGCACCCCCATATTTCGAATGGCCAAATAGCAGTTGTTCATAACGGCATTATTGAAAACTATGAAGTACTGCGAGATCAGTTAAAAGCATCCGGCTATGTGTTTGAATCCGAGACTGATACCGAGGTCATTGCTCATCTGGTTCATCAAGAGTTTGTTAAGCTCGGTCATCTAGATCTAAAGGGTGCAGTTGCTCAAGCAATCAAGCAATTAAAAGGCGCTTATGCGATTGCCGTCATTGCTCAGGCAGAGCCCAATCTTTTAGTTGGCGCTCGTGTTGGCTCACCGCTCATCATCGCAATCGGTGATGATAGCCACTATTTATCCTCAGATGCGCTCGCTGTGGCAGGTAAAGCTAAAACAATGGTTTATCTGGAGGAGGGCGATCTCGTCGCAATGACCGTCAACGGATTTACTGTTTGGGACTCTGTCGGTCAAGCGATCGAGCGAGAGATTACGCCGATGCCAGTTCAAGCCCAAGCGGTTGAATTAGGACCCTATCAGCACTTCATGCAAAAAGAAATATTTGAGCAAGCGCGTGCGGTTTCTGACACCATTGCAAATATTACCGAACTTGGTCCCGCACTGTTTGCTGCGGATTCTCAAGAATGGCAGGAATTTGATCAGGTATTGATCCTTGCCTGCGGAACAAGTTATTACTCAGCCTGCGTCGCTAAATATTGGTTTGAAGACATTGCCAAGATTCCGACGCAAGTTGAAATCGCTAGCGAATACCGGTATCGACAATCAATTCCAAATCCAAGAACCTTGATTGTGGTCGTTTCCCAATCAGGGGAAACAGCTGATACCTTGGCAGCCTTACGTCATGCTAAACAGCTTGGTCATCCGCTAAGCTTATCGATTTGTAATGTGGCCTCGAGCGCGATGGTGCGAGAAACCAAATGGCACTTTTTGACGCATGCTGGAACTGAAGTTGGGGTGGCTTCCACGAAAGCATTTACTACCCAATTAGTCGCTTTGTATTTATTGGCTAATTCGATGGCAAAACGCTCGGGGTATTTGTCACCCACTGCTGAGAAAAAAGTACTCGAAGAGTTGCGCCATTTACCGCAGGCCATTCATGCGGTATTGGCCTTGGAGCCACAAATCATTGCGTGGAGTCGGTCCTTTGCCAACCGGCAGAATGCCCTTTTCTTA
>CANHDS010000056.1 GCA_947459465.1 Burkholderiaceae bacterium
CAATCCATTTGCATTGATCTGCGCCAATCTGAAGGGCAGGATGTTGTACGACGTTTAGCCCAAGAGGCTGATGTTCTAATCGAAAACTTTCGACCCGGCACCATGGAGAAATGGGGTATGGGATGGGATGCATTGCATGCCTTAAATCCAAAGTTGATCATGTTACGTGTCTCTGGCTACGGACAAGACGGACCACGTCGTGACGAGCCTGGTTTTGCAGCAATTGCGGAAGCAACTGCGGGATTGCGTTACCTAACCGGCCACCCTGGGCAAGTACCCGCTCGTGCGGGCTTATCGCTAGGCGATACCATCGCTGGTTTGCATGGTGCACTGGGCGTTTTACTTGCACTCTATGAGCGTGATGCTAGAGGTGGCCAAGGGCAGATGATTGATATGGCGCTCTACGAAGCGGTTTTTAATCTCACCGAAAGTCTCTTGCCCGAGTACCATGTCTTTGGAGCAATCCGTCAGCCAGCCGGCGGTGCTCTGCCAGGCATTGCCCCATCAAACGCCTATCCATGTAGCGATGGCCAATATGTATTAATTGCCGCCAATGGAGATTCGTTATTTAAGCGCTTAATGGATTTGATGGGTCGCAATGATTTAGGTAATGACCCCGAGCTGGCACGCAACGATGGGCGGGCTAAGTGTGCCGACGTAATTGATGAGGCAATTGGACAATGGACAAGTCAGCGTACCCTCGAAGAGATTCTGCTAGCGTTACAGAGTATTTCTGTTCCTGCAGGGCGCATCTACAGTGCAAAAGATATTGCGCAGGATCCTCACTACCGCGCACGTGGAGTGATTGAAACGATTGAGAGTGCTGAGGGGTTGAAAGTGGAGATGCCAGGCATTATTCCTAAGCTCTCCCAAAATCCTGGACAAATTCGGTATCGTGCCCCAACGCTTGGGGAGCATACTGAATCCGTTCTGCTGAAACATGGATTTACTGCAGAGCAGATTAAGACCTTGAAGAACGCTGGCGTACTTCAGTAATGGAAGCCCTTATTCATTCTGTAATGGATTGGTTTGGTATGCCCACCGTGGGTCTACCTGCGGTATTTATTGTGGCGGCGGTATCCGCCACGTTAATTCCGATGGGCTCCGAACCCGTTTTATTTGCCTATGTCAGTTTAAATCCAGAGGATTATTGGTTGGCGATTGGTATGGCAACCCTTGGCAATACCTTGGGTGGGATGATTAACTGGTGGTTGGGATTGCTCGCTCGAAACACCTATGAGTCATTGCGAGGAGAAACTCATTCACGCGCACAAGCCTGGCTTGAAAAACGAGGGCCACCGATGTTGTTACTCTCGTGGCTGCCAATCATTGGCGATCCTTTATGCTTGGTTGCAGGCTGGCTACGCCTGAAATGGCTACCATGCCTGATTTATATGGCCATTGGTAAGTTACTTCGTTACATTACCCTCACATGGTTACTAACCTCCATACCCAAGTCCTTTTGGCAAGAATTAGGACGCCTAGTAGGTCTATGAGAAGATAATTCTTTTATTAGATTAAACGAGGGTTGTCAGGATGGTTCTAAAGGGTAAAACCGCCTTAGTCACGGGCTCAACGAGCGGCATTGGTCTAGCGATGGCTAAAGCCATGGCCGCCCAAGGCGCCAATGTCATGATGAATGGGTTTGGTGAGAAGGATGCAGCGATCGCCGAGGTCAAGGCTTATGGGGTAGAAGTGGATTATCACGGTGCGGATATGAGTAAGCCCGATGAGATCGCACAGCTGATTGCTGCCACTGAAAAACGCTTTGGAACAATTGATGTGCTCATTAATAATGCTGGGATTCAGCATGTCGCAAGCGTAGAAGATTTTCCTGTAGAGCGCTGGGATGCAGTAATTGCAATTAATCTAAGCTCGGCATTTCATGCAACGCGCTTGGCGCTACCGGGAATGAAAGAACGCAATTGGGGCCGAATTATCAACATTGCCTCCGTCCATGGCCTGGTTGCCTCAATTCAGAAAGCAGCATATGTCGCAGCTAAGCACGGCATTATCGGTTTAACGAAGGTGGTTGCGCTAGAGACTGCCCGTACTGGAGTGACTTGTAATGCAATTTGCCCAGGCTGGGTGTTAACCCCCTTAGTACAAAAGCAAGTCGATGCTCGCGCGGAGCGTGAGAAGATTTCGAATGACGCAGCTAAATTAGCGCTGGTCTCTGAGAAGCAACCCTCGGGCGAGTTTGTAAAGCCGGAGCAACTCGCTGCACTGGCCGTGTTTCTCTGTGGACCGGATGCATCAGAAGTCCGTGGCGCTGCTTGGAATATGGATGGTGGCTGGACAGCGCAATAATCCAATGAATCATTATTATTAAAAGAAGAACGCTGTAATGCATCGAATCGTCATCGTAGGTGGTGGAGCAGGAGGGCTGGAACTGGCTACTCGTTTAGGTGATCGTTATGGCTCTCGCAAAGGAAAAACCGGAAAGCTATCCGTTACGCTGATTGACAAAAATCGCACCCATATATGGAAGCCCAAACTGCACGAGATTGCAGCGGGCAGTATGGATCTGGGTGATCATGAAGTGGACTATATTGCTCAAGCACACTGGCATCACTTTACCTACCGAATTGGTGAAATGATCGGTTTGGATCGCGACCGCAAAGAGGTCATTGTTGCGCCGTATCGGGATCATCTTGGTATTGAAATTACTCCGCAACGCTCCATTCCCTATGACATCTTGATCATGAGTATTGGTAGCCTTAGCAATGACTTTGCTACTCCTGGGGTTGAGGAATACGCTTTGCGCTTAGAGTCTCAAGACGATGCCAAAAACTTTCATCACCAAATGCTCAATGCGATTATTCGGGCACAGGCACAAAGCAATCCGCTCTCACCTGATCAATTGCATGTGGCTATCATTGGGGCGGGGGCGACTGGCGTCGAGCTTGCTGCTGAACTGCATCGCACTACCCGAGAAGTTGTTTCGTATGGCCTTGATCGGGTGGATCCCAATAAAGATTTGAAGGTCAGTGTGATCGAGGCTGCCCCCCGAATCTTGCCAGCACTACCAGCACGTCTATCAACCGCAACCGAAGCTTTATTGCAAAAGATGGGTGTTGAGGTCATTACAAATAAGAAAGTGGCGCGGGTGTTTCCAAAAGAGGTGCAGTTTAGTGATAACACGAGCTTGCCTGCGGAGCTGATTGTTTGGGCAGCCGGTGTTAAGGCCCCTGATTTTTTAAAAGACATTGCCGGTTTAGAAACAAATCGAATTAATCAACTTGTGGTGCTACCGACTCTGCAAACCACGCGTGATCCCGATATCTTTGCGATGGGCGATTGCGCAGCCTGCCCTTGGCCAGAGGCGAACGAGGGGCAGGGTGGAATTGTGCCACCCCGTGCGCAGGCTGCTCATCAACAAGCCTCCCATTTGTTTAAACAAATCCAGTTACGTCTAGAAAACAAACCTCTTAAGCCATATCACTACCGCGATTTTGGTTCTTTAGTATCACTTGGAAAGTACAGCACGGTTGGCAATATGATGGGTGGCCTAATTGGCGGCAGCCTAATGATTGAAGGCGTCTTTGCCAAACTGATGTATTTATCTTTGTACAAAATGCATGAGTTGGCGTTGCATGGCTGGGCAAAAGTGAGTCTCGATACGTTAGCGCGCATGATTACGCGGCGTACCGAGCCCCACGTTAAATTACATTAATTCAGTTCAGCGCGAACTTGGGCAGAGCGATCCCAAAGATTAGGGATCTGCGATGAGGAGTAACCCGAGACAAAGTTTTTGACTGATCCGGTTTGCACGTCGTAGACGTGGCGTTTGACGGCCCCAATATTGCCACCATAAACATGAATACTGATCGAGGGTTGATCGTCAAAGGCGTTCTTCACAATATGAATATCCCCAATACTTGGGCTGACCTCATCTACATCTCCAGGCAATAAAGTTTCTTCGTGACCAATGACCTCTAATTGACCAGCAGAATTGCGTGCATACCGTTGGCCTTTTTCAGAACCCCGCAACATGCCAATGAGACCCCAGACCATGTGATCATGAATGGGAGTAGCTTGGCCTGGACCCCAAACAAAACTAACGACCGAGAATCGCTCTAGTGGGTCAGCATGTAATAAATACTGCTGGTAATACTGAGGGTGGGGAACCGCGCAGAAATCTGGCAGCCAACTGTCGGTCTTGATTAAGTCTTGCAATAAAACCTTCGCTTTGGGCCGAACAATGTCCTCGGCTTGAGTCTCACCCACGAGTTGGGTCATTTGAGCCACAAAATGCCGTAGCGGGGCAATTTGATCAAATTGTGCTGAATTCACCATACATTAATTATATGAATACTTTACTAATTTACTAAGTAAGCGCTAATTTGTGAAGACCCTTAAAATAATCGTATTCCAAACATTGAACGCGAGGGGATTGTCATGTTTGACCCCATCATGTTGAGCCGGATCCAGTTTGCTGCCAACATTACTTTTCATATTCTATTTCCAACCATCACGATTGCCTTAGGCTGGGTGCTGTTTTATTTCAAGATTAAGTTCAATCGGACCGGTGAAGTTTATTGGCAAGAGGCTTATCAATTTTGGGTGAAAGTATTTGCGCTTACCTTCGCCTTGGGAGTGGTTAGCGGTATTACCATGAGTTTTCAGTTCGGCACGAACTGGCCAGGGTATATGGAGACCGTGGGCAATATTGCCGGACCCCTGCTTGCTTATGAAGTGCTGACCGCTTTTTTTCTTGAAGCCACGTTCTTAGGCATCATGTTATTTGGTGCAAAGCGGGTCTCGCAACGCGTTCATACCCTAGCAACCTTCTTAGTGGCCTTCGGTACTACCTTGTCTGCCTTTTGGATCATTGTTCTCAATTCTTGGATGCAAACCCCACAAGGCTTTGAGATGATTGATGGACAGGCCCACGCAGTAAGTTGGATGGAAATTGTATTTAACCCATCGATGCCGTACCGTTTTGCACACATGATGACTGCATCATTTCTAACGGTATTTTTCCTTCTCGCTGGATTATCAGCCTACCGCTATCTGAAAGGTAGTCGTACTCAAGCAAATAAAGCGATTCTTAAGTTTGGCATTGTGGCAGCTGCGATTGTGACCCCCATCCAGATTTTTTTAGGAGATATGCACGGTCTTAACACTCTCAAATACCAACCTGCTAAATTGGCGGCGATGGAAGGAATTTGGGAGACTGGTAATGGTGTGCCTGCTGTTTTATTTGCCATCCCCGATGA
>CANHDS010000057.1 GCA_947459465.1 Burkholderiaceae bacterium
AAAAGCCAGTTCATTGAACTGGCTTTTTTCTTATTCATATACGGTATTAACCGCTTCAATAAATAGTTTCTCTAGCTGCTGATAAAGCTGGTTATCCGGATTAGCGCTATAGGTTATTACATTAGTCTTTTCAGGTAATGCGTTGAGTTCTTGGGCTAAAACCTCAGTATCACTGTCCCTTGGTTTTAAATGAATCCCATTTTCTTGGGCCATTTCTAATACCCCAGGGTGAAGTTGCACAAAGGCTTCATCGACTAATAATGGGATGCGGCGTGTCTGAATATTCTTGCTCAGATAATGAATTAAATGCAATTGCTCAATTGGTGGGATTAATGAATCTAAGTAAATGATATCCGGATAGTGCGACACCGCTTGCATGAGACCTTCAAGGCTATCGAGCGAGTGAAGTAATTCAAATGGCATCGCCCACCCTTGAATCGCTTTTTGCATTTCATCAAAGTTTTCTTGTCGCTTAAAGATCCCTAATGCAATTTGTTGGTGCTGTTTGGCACGCTGTCGCATCCCAACTTGACGCCGACGTAATTGCTGATTTAGAGAGCTAGTGAGGATCCGGCGGTGTCCACCACGCGTTTTCCAAGCAGTGAGCTCACCAAGCTCCACCATTTTTTGCACGGTTCCTAATGAAACTTGGAGAACCTTGGCACTCTGCCGCGTGCTGAGGTAGGGTTGATTTAGATTGATGGGTTTCATGCTTTCTCCTTTTATAAATTGGGATAGAAAGAGAATAAAAATCAATTCATTAGAGATCTGTCAGGTAGGGATGAAATATAGGTAGGAAATTTCCTATAAAGGGGTAGGGATAGGTAAGCCATATGATCAGGAATGTCCTAGGACTTTCACTAATTCATTGATATTGAGATGTTTTTTTCTCGCACTCATGCTATCCTTAGGGTACATAAGGCATTTGCTTTGCGTTCTGCTAACCGGTTAAGCCGTGTCGCAGATGGTTAAAACCACAGTTTTTTTCGGGTTACCCGATGAAAGGTGAGCATCATGATGCAGTCCTATAGGGGTTCCTCATACCTCTTTGGGGGGAATGCCCCATACGTAGAAGAACTCTACGAGTCGTATTTACTTGATCCCACATCCGTAGCACAGCACTGGCGTGATTATTTTGATAACGTCGTTCAAGTTCCAGCCGTCGATGGTTCAAATGGTCGCGATATTGCGCATGCACCGATTGTGGCTTCGTTTGCGGAGCGCGCTAAACAGGGGCCGATCAAAACCATTCAGGATTCAGCCGATTCCGAGATGGGTCGTAAACGAGTGGCGGTGCAACAGCTCATTGCTGCTTACCGAAACGTTGGTAATCGCTGGGCAAATTTAGATCCCTTAAAGCGTACCGAACGCCCCGATATTCCAGAACTCAACCCTTCGTTCTATGGATTTACCGACGGCGATATGGATATCGTCTTCAATACCAGCAATACATTCTTTGGCAAAAACCAAATGACTTTGCGCGATTTGCTGCAAGCCTTGCGCGAGACTTATTGCGGTACCCTCGGTGCTGAGTTTATGTACATTGCGGATCAAAAGATCAAAAAATGGTGGCAAGAGAAATTAGAATCAATCCGCTCAACACCCAAATTCACGAATGAGCAGCGCCGTCAGATCTTAGACCGCCTAACTGCAGCTGAGGGACTCGAGCGTTATCTGCAAGCAAAGTATGTGGGTCAAAAACGTTTCTCGTTAGAAGGTGGCGATAGCTTCATTCCCTCCATGGATGAATTGATACAGGGTGCGGGTAAGCGGGGCGTGCAAGAGATTGTGATTGGTATGGCTCATCGTGGCCGCCTCAACGTCCTCGTCAATGTTTTAGGAAAATCACCCAAAGATCTATTTGCTGAGTTTGATCACACGGCTCCAGAAGATTTGCCTGCAGGTGATGTGAAGTATCACCAGGGATTCTCAAGCGATATCTCAACACCTGGTGGCCCAGTTCATCTATCGCTTGCCTTTAATCCATCTCATCTAGAAATTGTGAATCCGGTAGTGGAGGGCTCTGCCCGCGCCCGGATGGAGCGCCGCAATGATCTCTCAGGCTCGCAAGTATTGCCTGTATTAGTGCATGGCGACGCTGCAATTGCAGGTCAAGGGGTGATGCAAGAGACTTTGGCGCTTTCAGAGGTGCGCGGCTATTCAACGGGCGGCACGGTTCATATTGTCATTAATAACCAAATTGGCTTTACAACCTCAGATCCCCGTGATTTACGCTCAAGCTTATATTGCACCGACATCATGAAAACCATTGATGCCCCGGTTTTGCATGTGAATGGCGATGACCCAGAGGCGGTAGTACTTGCTACACAACTTGCCTTGGAGTTCAGAACGCAGTTTAAAAAAGACGTTGCCATCGATATCATTTGCTTTCGTAAATTAGGTCATAACGAGCAAGACACACCAGCGATGACCCAGCCATTGATGTACAGCATTATTAGTAAGCATCCTGGAACACGAAAGATATATGCGGATCGTTTGGAGGCTCAGGGTGCGATTGCCCCGGGTGCCGGCGATGAGATGGTAAAGGCCTATCGGGCTGCGATGGATTCTGGCAAGCAAACACTTGATCCTGTCCTGAGTAATTTCAAAGGAAAGTTTGCAGTTGATTGGTCGCCATTTCTGAACAAGAAGTGGACCGATCAAGCTGATACTGCTATTCCACTCACGGAATGGAAACGCTTAGCTGAAAAACTGTCCACCATCCCTGAAGACTTTAAGGCGCACCCCTTGGTTCAAAAGGTCTATGCTGATCGCGCTGCGATGGGCCGTGGAGAAATTAATGTGGACTGGGGTATGGGCGAGGCGATGGCCTTTGCCTCGTTGCTTGCGAGCGGATATCCCATTCGTTTGTCAGGGGAGGATAGTGGGCGCGGAACATTTAGCCATCGTCACTCGGTATTGCATGATCAGAATCGTGAGAAGTGGGATATTGGTACTTATATTCCTTTACAACATGTCAGTAAAGATCAAGCACCTTTTACAGTGATTGATTCTATCCTTTCCGAAGAGGCGGTATTAGGATTTGAGTACGGCTACGCAGCCGCAGAGCCAAACACACTTACGATCTGGGAGGCGCAGTTTGGCGATTTCGTAAATGGCGCTCAGGTTGTGATTGATCAATTCATCGCATCTGGTGAAGTGAAGTGGGGGCGCGTCAATGGCTTAGTCATGATGTTGCCCCATGGATACGAAGGTCAGGGCCCCGAGCATTCCTCGGCTCGTCTGGAGCGCTTTATGCAGTTATGCGCAGATACCAATATGCAAGTGGTTCAACCAACCACAGCATCGCAAATCTTCCATCTCTTGCGTCGACAGATGATTCGGCAATTTAGAAAGCCGCTGATCATCATGACGCCTAAATCACTACTGCGACATAAAGATGCTGCCTCACCCTTAATTGAGTTCACCAAAGGTGAGTTTCAGACAGTGATTCCAGAACAAGACGGTTCGCTCGATCCGAAAAAGGTTGAGCGCTTAATTGTCTGCTCCGGAAAGGTTTATTACGATCTAGTGAAGCAACGTACCGATAAAAAGATGGATAGCGTAGCGATTGTGCGGATTGAGCAGTTGTATCCATTCCCCCACAAGGCGGTTGCTAACGTGATTAAGACCTATCCTAATCTTACCGAGTTGGTGTGGTGTCAAGATGAGCCGCAAAATCAAGGCGCCTGGTTCTTTGTGCAACACAATTTGCTGGAGAACATGGGTGAAGGTATGCGCCTTGGTTATGCCGGTCGACCCGCATCTGCGTCGCCAGCCGTTGGTTATGCCCATTTGCATCAGAGTCAGCAAAAAGCATTACTCACAGCAGCATTTGCCAAACTTAAAGGATTCGTGGTCACTAAATAGTAGGCCTCAACAGAACAGCGATTTAATCTAACTTATTCATAGGACACATCATGGCTTTATTTGACGTAAAGGTTCCGCAACTCTCCGAATCGGTGGCTGAAGCAACTCTTTTGCAGTGGAAGAAAAAACCGGGCGAAGCTGTAGCTCAAGACGAGATCTTGATAGAGATCGAAACCGACAAGGTAGTACTTGAGGTGCCTGCCCCCTCCGCTGGCGTCTTATCAGAGATTTTGGTTGCCGATGGTGGCACAGTGGTCGCTGATCAAGTGATCGCAAAGATTGATAGTGAAGGTAAGGCAACTGCAGCAGCTCCTGCGCCAGCCAAAGCCGCAGCCCCAGCCCCAGCTCCAACCCCTGCTGCAAACAAAGGTTCGATTGCAGCACCCTCGGCAGCCAAACTCATGGCTGAAAATAATCTAACCGCCAATCAAGTTGCCGGAACTGGTCGTGATGGTCGTGTAACCAAGGGTGACGTAAAAAATACGATTGCCGGCGGCACAAAGCCAGTAGCAAACGCTGCGCCATTGCCAATGTCAAACCTCTCGCTAGGGGATCGCTCCGAAGAGCGTGTACCGATGACCCGCTTACGTGCTCGCATTGCAGAGCGTCTGCTCGAGTCGCAAGCCAATAATGCCATCTTGACCACGTTTAATGAGGTCAATATGGCGCCTGTGATTGCGATGCGCTCGCGCTATAAAGACGTTTTTGAAAAGACCCATGGTGTGAAGTTAGGGTTTATGTCCTTCTTTGTTAAAGCAGCAACGTATGCATTGAAGAGGTATCCAATCTTGAACGCCTCGGTCGATGGTAACGATATCGTTTATCACGGTTACTTTGATATTGGTATTGCGGTTAGCTCGCCACGCGGTCTTGTTGTACCTATCTTGCGAAATGTCGATCAAATGACTTTAGCCGAGATTGAGAAGCAAATTGCCGATTACGGTAATAAAGCGCGTGAGGGTAAGTTAAGTATTGAAGAACTAACCGGTGGCACGTTCTCGATCTCAAATGGCGGAGTATTTGGATCGATGCTCTCCACCCCCATTATTAATCCGCCGCAATCGGCTATTTTGGGGATTCACGCAACTAAGGAACGGGCTGTGGTGGAGGATGGGCAAATTGTCATTCGCCCCATCAATTACTTAGCTTTGTCATACGATCATCGGATTATTGATGGCCGCGAGGCAGTCCTTGGGCTAGTGGCCATGAAGGAGCTATTAGAAGACCCAGCTCGTTTGCTTCTTGATCTGTAAGGAGTAAACCATGAGCCAAGTATTTGATGTGCTAGTGA
>CANHDS010000058.1 GCA_947459465.1 Burkholderiaceae bacterium
ATCTCGGAAGAAACCAGTAAGTGGATCAAACGAGCAGGGTACCAGTGGCTCGCCAAAAACATTACGCACAATCTCAGGCATTGAACCTCCTTATTTCCCTTGCCAATGGGGAGGGCGACCATCTAAAAATGCCGTCACACCTTCTTTAAAGTCTGCGCTGCCATACACCTCGGTAATTAGATCATCGCAATTGGGTAATGAATGCCCAATCACGCGCGCCATGATGAGTTTGGATGCCTTTTGGGTAATGGGCGCCAGAGCAGCTAATTGCTTAGCAAGATTGATGCTCATCGTGTCAAGATCTTCTGGCTCACCCAGTTGATAGATAAATCCCTGCGTATGGAGTTCTTGTGCCGGAATCAACTCAGCAAGTAGGAGCATTCGTTTGACGAGCGCAACACCAAGATGAGCGGTTAACCAAGCGATATTGCTCGGTGAGAGTGTGTTGCCAAGTGTGCGTGCAATGGGTACTCCAAATTTCGCATTCGGAGTTGCTAGCCGAAAATCGCATAAGGCCGCAATCGCTAACCCACCCCCAACCGCGAGTCCATCGATAACCGCAATGGTAGGAATGGGTAATTGTTGAAGAGGCCCTAAGTAGTGATCAATCATGCGTTCGTAATCAACCCCATCGGCACCGCTCTGAAACGATTGAAACTGGGCAATGTCACTACCTGAGACAAAGGATTTACCTCCAACTCCCCGCAAAATAGCTACGCGCACGGAGGGATTTTTGGACAGCTCTAGACAAATTGCACGTAATTGCTCGTACATCACCTGAGTCATCGCGTTGCGGGCCTGGGGATGATCAAAGTAGAGGTGTGCGATCGAGTCCTTTATCTCGCAGTAGACCCTAGCGTTCACAGAATCACTCATGAAGCAAACGCACCCTGTGCTCGTAGCGACTCAATCTGAGCGGCTGTAAATCCGGCCTCCTTTAGCACCTCTTGGGTATGTTCACCCAATAAGGGAGGGTGGCGACGGATTTGCTGTGGAGTACCTTGCATCTTGACCGCAAAGCCAATATTCGGAACTTTACCCTCAAGCGGATGATCAATCTCGATCTTCATTTGCCGATGCTTACCATGCTCGCTCTCAAAAGCTTGTGGATAATCTAAGATTGGTCCAGCCGGGATACCCTCGGCTAACATCAAATCAATCCACTCGCTTGCTTGCTTGTTTGCAAAGGATTTTTCAAGCTCAGTGATTAATGCTTCGCGGTGACCGAGTCGACCAGCAATGGTTTGGTAATCTGGGTTTTTTAAAAGATCTGGGCGGACTAAGATCTCACAGAGTTTTTGCCAAAGCTTGTTATTGGTCGCACCCATCACAAAGTAACCATCTTTTGCTTTCACTGCTTGATATGGAGCAGTCATGCGGTTTGCAGTTCCAAGTGCTACAGGTGGTTGACCGGTGCCCCAATACTCTGCGGTATCCCAAATGGAGAACGCCAGCGCTGAGTCAAATAAGGACGCATCAATATACTGACCTTGACCCGTGTTCTTTGCACCAATGTAAGCAGATAAGGCCGCGTAGGCCGCAAACAGAGCGCACCCAATATCTGCCACTGGAACGCCGGCCTTCACAGGTTTGCCATCGCCATGGCCGGTAACGCTCATCACCCCCGACATCGCCTGCGCCATCAGATCAAAACCTGGACGCTCTGCCCATGGACCACTTTGGCCAAAACCCGAGATACTCACATAAACCAACGCAGGATTGATGGTGCGCATCACCTCATAACCAACCCCCAGTCGTTTCATTACTCCGGGACGGTAGTTCTCCACCAAGATATCAGCATCTTTGGCCAACTCAAACAAAATTTCTTTACCCGCATCTGACTTGAGATTAATCGCGATACTACGTTTATTGCGATTCATGTTCAAAAAGCCCATGCTGTCAGGACCTTTCATCTTAAAGCCCATTGCTCCACGGGTTTGATCGCCTGAACCTGGCGGTTCAACCTTAATAACATCAGCGCCCATATCGGCAAGCAACATGCAGCAGTACGGGCCAGCCATCACTTGACTAACATCAAGAACCTTAACACCTGCAAGCGGTAGGGGTCGATTGGATTGGAGTGTAGAAGAATTCATCATGGCATTCTAAACATAAAACCATTTTTCGTTTGTGCTTACCCGTCCATTAAAATACACCATATGTATATGTTTTTACCTTTTGCGATCGCATTGCTAGCAGCCATCTTCATTTGGTTCGAAAAACGCTTGCTTGGATTGTTGTTTGCATTGATTAGTGCCATTGTTACCCTCGCGTGGTTCTTGCATCATGCTTCGGATAAACTCAACATCAGCTTATGAGTAAGTTGACATTGCCATCACTCAGTGGCTTAGGGAACATCGTTCTTCTTCTGATCATCAATCTAGTTTTGACCCTAGCATTCCTAGACCAGTTCATTAATCATGATCTGCCATGCCCATTGTGTATCTTGCAGCGAATGGGTTTCACTTTAATCGGACTGATGTTCTTATTAAACATCCGCTCGGGTGCGCAACCTGCGCATTATGGGTTTGCAATTCTTTTTACGATCTTGGGCCTCTCCGTTTCCTTGCGCCAAGTACTCTTACACGTTGCCCCGGGTGATTTAGGTTACGGCGATACATTCTTTCGTCTGCATTTCTATACCTGGGCGTTTGTCGGTTTTATGTCTTTGATGACCAGTATCGCAATACTATTAATTATTCCCGATCGCGGCACTCGCAGTCGGCATTGGTTTGCACAGTTTGTATGTTTCTGGTTCATTCTCTTATTGATAGGTAATCTACTTTCTACCTTATCAATTTGTGGCCTAGGGGCTTGTGCGGATAATCCTTTGCGCTATGAAGGCATCGAGCAAGTACGACAGTGGCTTACGAAGTAATCCGACTTTGAAGCGACTCATCCTCATTGTTGCACTCGCCTTTGGCATGCTTGCCTCGGCGCAAGCCGAGCGTATCTGGCCACGCGAGACCATCCGGATCATTGTTAGCTTTCCTCCCGGTGGTGCGCCTGATACATTAGCGCGGATCCTCGCCGAGGATTGGCAAAAAACCTTGAACGTACCAATCGTTGTCGAAAATCGCCCTGGCCATGGCGGTAATATTGGAGCAGATTTGGTGGCCAAGAGTACACCCGATGGCTACACCTTACTCATCGGGACGGTGGGAATTCATGCGATTAATGGCGCACTCTACGAAAAGCTCTCGTATGACCCAATCGCTGACTTTACCCCGATCAGTTTTTTGGCAAGTACTCCGAATGTCTTAATTGTGAGTAAGCAACTTGGTGTTCAGTCACTCAAAGACCTCATTACTCTGGCTAAAGCAAAGCCCAATGAGCTTACTTTTGGATCATCCGGAACAGGTACCTCGATTCACATGTCCGGTGAGCTCTTTAAAGAGATGGCCAGTGTACAGATTCGTCATATTCCCTACAAAGGCAGAGCACAATCCCTACCAGATCTGGTAAGCGGTCGTATCTCCATGCTCTTTGATAATTTAGCGTCTGCGTTACCATTAATAAAAGCCAATGAAGTGGTTGCATTGGGGGTGACTACCCTGAAGCGCTCACCGTCGGCCCCAGAGATTCCGACACTTGCTGAGCAAGGGCTCAAAGGATTCGAGGCAATATCCTGGTTTCCCTTGATGGCACCCGCAAAGTTACCGCGCGATATTCAGACGCGCCTCAATCAATTATCTCAGCAAACCCTATCCAAACCAGAGGTGAGGGCTAGGCTGATGAACGGTGGGCTGGAGCCAAACCCGGGCTCTCCAGAGGATCTGGCCCGATTTATTCAGCTCGAATCCAATAAATGGCGCAAAATTGTTCAGCAATCCGGGGCAAAAGCTGAATAATGTCAGCCAAACCTGCGTGAGTAGCGTTAAGTACTAAGAGACAACAACCGGAGCACTTCATGCGACTTCATGCCTTCAAAACAGTTCTTATTGGTAGTATTAGCATCGGTTTATTAAGTGCCTGCGTATCTGCACCTACGGGCCCTACGATTACCATCATGCCCCGCGAAGGAAAATCCTTTGAAGAATTTAAAAAAGAGGATGAGGAATGCCGAAGCTTTGCAGCCCAAGCGGTCAAAGACGGCAATACTGCAGCTCTAAAAGAGGGCGCTATCAGCGCTGCTACAGGGGCTGCCATTGGAGCTGCAGCTGGAGCGCTCTATCAGGGTGGAAGCAGTCGTAACGTCGGTACTGGCGCAGCGATTGGCATGGTTGGAGGCGCTGCTGTTGGTGCCATGGGGGCGTCAAGTAAAGAAGCCCAAGCCCAAACCCAATACAACACTGCGTATCAGCAATGCATGTATACCAAGGGCAATCAAGTGCCTGGATTTAAACCAATTGGCGAGTTTAAAAAGATCCAATAATCGTTAGTTGAGAATTTGGACGGTTCGTTCACTTCCATCGGTATAAGTAAAGCGTATTTCGTATTGATCCACAATCGCAGCGCTTTTTAATTCCTTGGTTCCCCACGCCAATGTAATTTCTAGGCCCAGTTCCTTGTCTTCAACAATTACACAACGATTGACATGATCAATTTCTTTGATCGTGAAATGGTCGGATGCAGGAAATATTCTATCAAGCATATATTTATAAACTTCATAAGTTTATAGAAAATATATACATGACAAGGAATACGGATTTTCACCTCTTGACAAATGATCGGGGGGGGGGGAGGTGAAAATCAGCAACAAAATTAGCCTAAAAGCGATTAAACTTTGGGACTACATAAGTCTTCTATTACAACGACTACTTGTGAGGATAAGAATATGGATGTCTTGGCCAATTACTTTGAGTTCGCAAGCAGTCGTGACCAAATACACGCTAAGTACAAGCTCAATCACCGCGAGTGCATCATCTTGCGAATGGTTGCCAGCGCGTTTCATGAGGGACACAAGCTCACAGT
Organism: Burkholderiaceae bacterium; assembly: GCA_947459465.1. Classification (GTDB taxonomy): domain Bacteria; phylum Pseudomonadota; class Gammaproteobacteria; order Burkholderiales; family Burkholderiaceae; genus Polynucleobacter. The sequence continues at coordinate 4,915 of CANHDS010000058.1, forward strand.
GTCGGATGTGATTCAAATGAAATCGATTGCCTCGCCAGCGACCTCACATGCCGCCCTCAAATCGTTGATTGAAAAGAAGTTGATTGAGAACAAATCGTGCACTAAGGATGCGCGCGTTAGGAAATTAA
>CANHDS010000059.1 GCA_947459465.1 Burkholderiaceae bacterium
GTCCTTGGTACCCATGCTGACCATCGGATCAATCCTGTTAAGCCAATTTCCTGCAGTCGTTAACTTGCGTACTGCCTTTCAGACATGGCTCTTGAAGAACTATTTCCCAGGTGGAATCAGTCAGCAAGTGTTTAGCTACCTCAACCAGTTCTCCGCCAAAGCAAAGGGATTAACCATCGTCGGTTCGTTAGGGCTTCTGATTACAACGATTCTGACCATGGTGGTGATTGAGCGCGCCTTTAATGAGATCTGGAAGGTCAAAGAGCGCCGACCGTTTCTTAAGAAGCTTGCCATCTATTTAGCAGCGACAGTGATCGGCCCGATTCTCTTAGGTCTCGGTATTTACCTAAGCAGTGTATTGCTGGGATCCGCCAGCGGTTGGTTTCCTACCTTATCGGCGGGATTCAAGTTTATTAGCACCATCATTCCAAGCCTATTAGCACTCATTGTGTTTGCTCTGGCCTACCGAATCCTGCCCTATGCCCCAGTGACCTGGCGGGATGCGTTTATCGGAGCTGCTTTTGTGGCCGTGGCTTATGAGATTACCAAGTTTGGTTTTGCCTACTTCATGACCCAAACCGTTTTTTACAAAACCGTCTACGGTACCTTTGCGATCTTACCCCTCATGCTCATTTGGATCTACATCACGTGGTGGCTTACGCTAGCAGGGGCAGTGATCGTCGCGAATTTGCCAACGATTCGGAAAAATCGCCTACAGGAAGAAGCGCCGACCTAATGCCATAATGACGGTATGTCTGGAAATACCTTAGGCCTTCTCTTTACCGTGACCACCTTTGGTGAGTCGCATGGTCCTGCGATTGGTGCGGTGGTGGATGGTTGTCCACCGGGGATGTCGCTGTCGATCGATGATATTCAGGTGGATCTTGATCGTCGTAAGCCAGGAACTTCTCGCCACGTGACCCAACGCAAAGAAGAAGATAAGGTCGAGATTCTGTCCGGTGTATTTGAGGGAAAAACCACTGGTACCCCGATTTGTTTATTGATTCGTAATACTGACCAGCGTAGCCAAGATTACAGCGAGATCCTGCAAACCTTCCGTCCGGGCCATGCTGATTACACCTATCACTATAAATATGGTTTTCGTGATCCGCGTGGCGGGGGACGTTCATCGGCTCGACTGACTGCACCTGTGGTTGCTGCTGCTGCAATTGCAAAAAAGTGGTTACGAGAGCACTATGGAACGGAGATCGTCGCTCATATGAGTCAACTCGGTGAGATTGCCATCCCTTTTGAGGATGCCAAACATATCACTCAAAACCCATTCTTCGCCGCGAATGCCAGCATCATTACGAAACTCGAGGAATATATGGATCAACTCCGTAAAGCCGGTGATTCTTGCGGTGCCAAGATTGAAGTGATAGCGCGCAAGGTACCTATTGGTTTGGGTGAGCCACTTTTTGATAAGTTGGATGCAGATATTGCCCATGTCATGATGGGCATTAATGCAGTTAAGGGCGTGGAGATTGGTAAGGGATTTGGCGTAGTGGCTCAAAAGGGAAGCGCTCATGGTGATGAGATGCATCCGGACGGCTTTGCCAGTAATAATGCTGGCGGTATGCTGGGTGGTATCAGCACAGGTCAAGATATTCGAGTTGCGATCGCAATCAAACCGACCTCAAGCATTATGACCCCCAAAGAGACGATTGATTTAGATGGTAAGCCAGCTACCATTCAAACCAAAGGACGCCACGATCCATGCGTCGGAATTCGGGCTGCCCCGATTGCCGAGGCGATGTTGGCATTGGTGCTGATGGATCATGCCTTACGGCATCGTGCCCAGTGCGGCGATGTCTCAGTAAAACCACCTGCAATTGCTGCCTCTCGCACCAGCTAAGGATTCATGACCGCATCCTCGCGTTGGGCCTTCGGGGCCTTTTTCTTTTTGTACTTCGCCTACATTGGCTTAATGTCGCCCTACGCAAGCCTGTATTTTGCTGAGTTGGGATTTGGTGCAATCGAGATCGCTGCCTTAATGTCGATGTTACAGGTAACTCGTATCTTGGGACCTTTTTCCTGGGGTTGGCTCTCCGATTATTTATCCAATCGAGTGAGCATCATGCGCTTTTGTGGGGTTCTAGCGGTTGTGTGCTTCGCAGTTATTTTCTATTTAGAGCGCTACACCCCCTTTCTAATTTGGATGTTTATCCTGCATACCATCTTAAGTAGCATGATTCCGCTTGGTGAAGCAGCAACCGTTCATGCTTTATTTAAAGACAATTCATTTGATCGCCGCTATGGTCGTCTGCGCTTATGGGGATCGATTGGCTTTATTGCCATGGTGCTATTTGCTGGGGAAGTATTTCAATGGTGGGGCATTGAAGTCCTGCCATGGTTGGGGCTAGGCATACTAATTGCATTGGCTATCGATACCTTTTTACTACGAGAACCAAAAATAGAGCGTCAACCCTTGGTGCGCGGAGAATTGCGTGCCGTATTACAACGTCCAGAAGTGCGTTGGTTTTTGGTATCTGCATTTGCCATGATTTTTGGTCATGCCGCACTGTATGTGTTTTATTCTTTATACCTTGCGGATCTAGGATATAGCAAATCCGAGATTGGATTTTTTTGGACATTGGGCGTAACCGCAGAGGTGATCTTCTTCTATTTTCAGAGTAAGGTCATGTCGCGATACTCACCAACACGTGTATTGCAAGCAACATTCATGATTGCAGTGATCCGCTTTGTATTAATCGGTTACTTTGCAAGTACAAGTCTTTTAATTCTGGCGCAGTTAATGCATGCCGCAACCTTCGCTGCACACCATAGTGCAAGTACAAAATTGATTCAGACCTGGTTTAGTGGCCCTTTACAAGCGCGTGGCCAAGCACTCTTTACAACCGTTGCCTATGGCTTTGGCGGTACTCTGGGCGGCCTATGTGCAGGTTGGATTTGGGATCACTGGGGACCCAATCAAGTGTTTGGTATGGCAGCAGTGGCGTGCGCCTTAGCTGGTGTTGCGATTACGCAAGTAAAAATGAAGCCAGCTACTTTACATTCCTGAGTAGTTCGGGCCGCCGCCTCCCTCAGGGGTCACCCACATAATATTTTGCGTGGGATCTTTAATATCACAGGTTTTGCAATGCACGCAGTTTTGGGCATTAATTTGTAACTTGGGTTTGCCTTCCACTTCAATATATTCATACACTCCTGCTGGGCAATAGCGTTGCTCAGGACCCGCATAGATATCTAAATTAATCGCGACGGGCACATTCTGATCTTTGAGGGTGAGGTGCGCTGGTTGATTCTCCTCATGATTGGTATTGGAGATAAAAACCGAGGAGAGTCGATCAAATGTAATCTTGCCATCAGGTTTGGGGTATTCAATGGCTTGATGTTGGCGAGCGGGTTCGAGGTATTCGTAATCAGCTTTTTTCTGATGAATGGTCCACGGTACATTTCCACCAAATACTTTTTGTTCAATACCAACCATTAGGGTGCCCAAATATAAACCTTTGGACATCCATGCTTTAAAGTTGCGCGCTTGCTTGAGCTCGGCATACAGCCAACTATTCTTAAAGGCACTCGGGTAGGCGGTCAAAATATCATTGGCCCGATTTTCTGAAAGCGCAGACATGGCTGCCTGTGCGGCTAACATGCCGGATTTAATGGCCGCATGACTGCCTTTAATACGGGATGCATTAAGGTAACCCGCATCACAACCAATTAGAGCGCCGCCGGGAAACACGGTTTGCGGCAAACTGTTTAGGCCTCCGGCAGTAATGGCGCGCGCACCATAGGCTAAGCGCTTGCCACCCTCAAACGTAGGACGAATCGCAGGATGTAATTTATAGCGCTGGAACTCATCAAAGGGGCTTAGGTAAGGATTGCGATAGGACAGGCCAACCACCATTCCGACTGCAACCTTGTTCTCACCAAAGTGATATAAAAAAGATCCGCCATAGGTCTGGCGATCTAAGGGCCAACCGGCGGTATGAATCACGAGACCTGGGCGATGGTTTTCAGGCCTCACTTCCCAGAGTTCTTTGATACCAATGCCATAGCTCTGCGGATCAGACTCACGATCGAGTTGATATTTAGTAATCAATTGTTTGCCGAGATGACCGCGTGAGCCCTCTGCAAATAAAGTGTACTTGGCCCGCAGTTCCATGCCGAGTTGAAATTGCTCAGAGACATTTCCATCCTTGTGAATGCCTTGATTCCCAGTAGCAACACCACAAACTGCACCGTTCGAATCAAACAAAATCTCTGCAGCAGCAAACCCTGGAAAAATATCGACACCGAGTTGCTCTGCTTGACCGCCTAGCCAGCGCGTGAAATTACTTAAGCTCAAAATGTAATTACCGCGGTTGCTAAAGCAATCTGGAAGTAACAGGTGAGGAACCGTGAACGAGCTCGATTCAGTCAAAAAGATGAATTCATCGTTACTTACTGGGGTCTCGAGCGGCGCTCCCATTGCCTGCCAATCCGGAAACAATTCAGTGAGGGCGCGCGAGTCCATAATGGCGCCCGACAAAATGTGAGCACCAATTTCAGAACCCTTTTCTAAAACGCAAACGGAGATCTCACGACTCTCCAGTTTGGCAATTTGCTTCGCATGGATCGCTGCCGATAAGCCAGCAGGGCCACCTCCAACGATCACAAGGTCATAGTCCATGGCCTCGCGGGGACCGTATTGAGCAAGTAATTCCTGGGTATTCATAACCCTAGTTTAGTGCTTTTGAGCCACAAATCGGTCATGTAGAGCGGTTATTATTGAGGTGTTATGAGGTATTAATTGAAGAACGTGAAAGAAAGTTAGGCGAATGAATAAGATATTTCCCAATGCCCGTGCTGCTCTCGAGGACATTATGAAAGATGGGCAAACCATCGCGGTTGGCGGTTTTGGTTTGTGCGGTATCCCGGAGGCCCTAATTGCCGCTGTCAAAGATTTGGGCACAAAAAATCTCACGGCAATATCAAATAATGCCGGGGTCGATGATTTTGGGTTGGGGATTCTTCTGGCCACGCGGCAAGTCAAGAAAATGATTTCATCGTACGTCGGAGAAAACAAAGAATTCGA
>CANHDS010000060.1 GCA_947459465.1 Burkholderiaceae bacterium
ATCAGCTAAATCAATCAACGAAAGTATCTATGAGTAAAGTCCCACACATCTTAGTGAGCAATGATGACGGCTACCTAGCCCCTGGCTTACTTGCTTTAGTCAATGCCTTACGCCCCTTAGGCAAGTTAACGATTGTGGCACCGGAGCAAAACCACAGTGGCGCATCGAACTCGCTCACGCTCTCGCGACCCTTAAGTATTCATCGGGTAGCCGGTGGTGAGCGCGATGGATTTCTGTTTGTGAACGGCACGCCCACCGACTGTGTGCACATGGCCATGACCGGATTTTTAGAGAGTAAACCCGATCTGGTGGTCTCCGGAATTAATCAAGGTGAGAACATGGGCGAAGATGTCCTGTACTCCGGTACGGTGGCAGCTGCGATTGAAGGCGTGATGTTTGGTGTACCAGGGATTGCATTCTCGCAAGTCGATCGCGGCTGGGCGCAAATTGATGATGCGGCAAAGGCAGCACGCGACATTGTGGCTCAGGCCCTGCAAGAGCCGATGGAGCGAGTCGATGGCATTGCCACCTTACTAAACGTTAATATCCCCAATGGGCATTATGAGCAACTCAAACGTTGGCGAGTAACACGCTTAGGAACGCGCCATCATTCACAACCCGTGATCGTGCAACAAAACCCACGCGGAGAGAACATCTATTGGATTGGTCCTGCAGGCGAAGCTCGTGATATCTCCCCAGGGACGGATTTTCATGCGATTAATGAAGGATGCATCTCGATTACGCCGATGCAACTTGATCTCACACACCATGCTCGCCAAGCCAGCATGCGTGCTTCTGGCTGGGATCGTGGATGAAAGCTGCCGAGCGCTTTGCTGGGCATCGCCAAGACCTCGCACGCAAGGTGCATGAGGCGGGGATTAAGAACCCCCAGGTCTTGCAAGCGATTGCCACCGTGCCACGCCATTCATTTGTGGATGCCGGACTGCACGCGCAAGCCTATGAAGACTCCGCGCTGCCAATTGGTCATCAACAAACCATTTCGAAGCCCTCGGTAGTAGCGCGCATGATTGAGCTCCTGCACAAAAACAAGCAACCCTTAGGCAAGATTCTGGAGATTGGCACGGGATGCGGCTACCAAGCAGCGGTACTGAGTTTGTTGGCCCACGAGGTGTATTCCATTGAGCGCGTTCGTGCGTTACACGATCTGGCCCGCACAAAATTACGCCCGTTTCGGATCTCCAATCTTCGTCTCATCTATGGTGATGGAATCCGCGGGCTTCCCCAAGCGGCTCCGTTTGACGGAATCATCCTTGCCGCGGCTGGGTTGGGGGTGCCAGATCCCTTATTAGATCAACTCGCCATCGGCGGACGTTTAATTGCCCCAGTTTCTAAAAGCGAGACCGAGCAACAGCTCTTGCTGATTGAGCGGGTGAGTTCCCACCGCTACCAAAGGACTGCACTTGATGAGGTCTTTTTTGTCCCCTTACAATCGGGGGTGATATGAACCCATTGCATCACAGCCCACATTCTTTGCGAGGTCCAACTGGCTTTGCCCCAACGGCATTGATTGCGGTCATCGCTTTAGCACTTGCCGCTTGCTCGACACCCCCCCGAACCAAACCTGCGACAGTGACCGATCGTAGTGCGCCGGTAGCCAGCGCCCCTGCTCAAGAGCCTGTACCGCCTGGGTTCTATCGGGTGAAGCGGGGCGATACGTTAATTCGGATTGCGCTTGATAACGGTCAGTCCTATCGGGATATTGCAGCCTGGAACAATCTATCGGACCCCAATTTGATTGAAGTTGATCAGGTCCTGCGAGTAAGACCACCGCCTGGGGCAGCCCGGGTGGCAACTCGTCCGATTGAACCAGTAAAACCAGCCGACAGTAAAGCGCCACCAGATAAGAAAGTGGCAGCCAAGAAGGCCGATGAGAAGGAAGTAGCGGTTGCTGAGCCGAAGGTCGATGCTGTTGATCCACCCATTAAGCTCTCATGGCCTGCCAAGGGCAAAGTGGTTGAGGAGTTCAATGAAGCTAAGAACAAAGGGATCGATATTGCTGGCAAGCTCGGTGAGCCAATTCAATCCGCAGCCGATGGCAAGGTGGTCTACGCCGGTAATAGTCTGCGAGGCTATGGTAATTTAGTGATCGTGAAGCACGATAACACCTATCTCACGGCGTATGCGCACAACCGCACACTTTTAGTGAAAGAGGGTGAGAACGTACGCAAAGGACAACGCATTGCCGAGATGGGGGATTCGGATGCCAACATGGTGAAGTTGCACTTTGAGGTCCGTATGAACGGCAAGCCCGTTAATCCGATGCAGTATTTGCAATAACGCAGTTGGCTAAATCAATCCCCAGCATATTAGTTTTTGACATTGAGACCGTTCCGGATGTCGCCGGATTGCGGCGCCTAAATGTTTATCCACACACGATGAGCGATGCCGAGGTGGTAAAGGCGGCGATGGACGAACGGGCAGCTCAAACGGGTAACGAGTTTTTACCACTTTATCTCCAAAAGATCATTGCGATCTCATGTGTGATCCGCAGAACCACTAAAGAAGGTCTGCCCCAATTTAAGGTTGGTAGTCTCGGAACTGCAGTGGATGATGAGAAAACTCTCGTGCAAGCCTTCTACGAACTGATTGAAAAATACACGCCTCAGTTGGTGTCATGGAATGGTAGCGGCTTTGACCTTCCAGTATTGCACTACCGAGCGCTACTTAATCAAGTGGCAGCCCCGCGTTATTGGGAAATGGGGGAGAGTACGGATAGCGATAGTAAAGACTTTAAGTGGAACAACTACATTAATCGCTACCACATGCGCCACATTGATTTAATGGATGTCTTGGCGAAGCACAATGCGCGCGCCAATGCGCCGCTCGATGCATTAGCGAAGCTGTGTGGCTTTCCTGGAAAACTAGGTATGGATGGCTCGCAAGTATGGCCTGCCTATCAACGCGGAGAGATCGAGCAAATCCGACAGTATTGCGAGACCGATGTGGTGAACACCTACTTGGTATATTGCCGCTTTCAACAGATGCGTGGCGGCTATACCGCCGACGAGTACGACGAAGAACTTGCTTATGTGAAGCAGCAACTCGAGCATGATGCGAAGCAAGGCAAAGCACCTTGGGCCGAGTACCTAGCCGGTTTTAGTAACTAGCATCCATCACGTTCAGAATGAGTACGGAAGCACGGATGCTAGCAGCATCTCCCATCGTAACCATTGACTCTTTGGATCTCGATGCACAAGGCGTTGCGCGGCAGTCCAATGAAGAGGGCGGCAAAGTACTTTTTATTCGTGGAGCATTACCCACCGAGCGCGTAACCTACACCATCACTCGTGAGAAAGCCCGTTTTGCCAAAGCCAAACTCCATGAACTGATTAAACCCGCGGTTTATCGCACCTCACCCCGTTGCACCTATTTTGGGACCTGCGGAGGTTGCAGCATGCAGCATCTGGATTTTGCGGCGCAAATTGCGATGAAGCAGCGGGTCTTAGAGGACGATCTGTGGCACATCGGACGGATTAAGCCCCAAGAGATCTTACGACCGATTGCGGGACCTGCTTGGCACTATCGCCACCGTGGGCGCTTGAGTGTGATTGATCGCTCGATTAAAAAGGGCACGATCTTGGTGGGTTTTCATGAGCACAACAGTAGTTATGTGGCGGATATGCTGACCTGCGAAGTGATCCCTAAACGAATTTCTGATCTACTCATGCCCATGCGGGAGCTGGTGGGCTCATTGAGTATTCGGGATCGCGTACCGCAAATTGAGTTTGCGGTTGGAGAAGACATAAACCAACCGGGCACCCCTCAAATCGCGTTAGTGATTCGGCATTTGTTACCGCTTACCCCCACCGATCTCAAGAATCTGGAGGCATTTGCAAAACACCATCAAGTGGGAGTGTGGTTACAAGCCCAGGGACCCGAGAGTGCAAAACCGTTTTACCCCAAGGAGCAAGCGCTGAGTTACAGCTTGCCAGAGTTTGGGGTCAGCTTACCGTTTCTGCCGACGGACTTCACCCAAGTCAATCACGCAGTCAATCAAGTGCTCATCAGTAAGGCCATCGCATTACTAGATATCCAAGCAAGCGATCGTGTGATCGATCTATTCTGTGGCATCGGAAACTTCACACTCCCCATCGCAACACTTGCCAAGCAAGTACTGGGCATTGAGGGTAGCAGGACCTTGACGGAGCGCGCTTTGCAAAACGCCTGTCATAACCAGCTCGATCACAAAACTCAATTTAGGCAAAGCAATCTCTTTGAGGTCACGGCCACCGATCTCAATGGATGGGGCAAGGCCGATAAATGGCTGATTGACCCACCGCGTGAGGGCGCCATGGAGATTTGCAAGGCGATGCAAGATCTGCCAACAACAGCGCTACCAAAACGCATTGTGTATGTCTCATGCAATCCCAAAACACTGGCACGCGATGCAGCGATTCTGACGCATGAACTCAATTACACCTTAAGCAAAGCAGGAATCATCAATATGTTCCCTCACACCTCGCACATTGAGTCAATTGCGGTATTTGATTTGAACTAGTTCTTATTAAAAATATTCATTTCGATCAAAATGATATTTGAGAATTAAATTTAGTGTGTAATGATTGAATACCTTTCATAGAATCGAATTAATTCATATTAGAAGCTTTGTCATCATGAATAAGAAACTAATTAAGCCTAGCACTAAAGAGGATGCTGAAATTACAAAAGCAGCAAAATCTGACCCAGACAGTCAGCCGATCTCTAAAAAAGATTGGGAGCGCATTCAACATACAATTGTTCGTTCTCCATTGAAACTTAGCTCGGATCACTAATTCCATGACCAATCTCAACCAACTACCCACTGATTTACCTGTTCCTCAAGATGATGGGGCTTGCAATCATTTGGTTGGCATGGCTTTGCCGAATATTGCTTTATTGGCAACGGATGGGGCGTGGGTGAACCTCTCTCAATTACCTGGGCGCTTGGTCATTTATTGCTACCCCATGACCGGTCAGCCTAACGTGCCATTACCTGAGGG
>CANHDS010000061.1 GCA_947459465.1 Burkholderiaceae bacterium
AACATATAGGGGTGCGAACCGGAACGGGTGCATACCTTACCTTTATTGAGGGGGTCGGCTAATTTCTCATAAGTATTCACAGTTTCAGGTTTAATGCGATCTTTGTTGTAGACAATAATGCGCGCCCGAGTTGAAAATCCAAACCAGGTAGTGCCGTCTGCATCGGCCTTGGCGCGCAAATTCGCAGGGATGCGTTGCTCAAGTATTTTCGATTGAATCGGCTTAAACATCCCATTGGCCTGAGCACGCCAAAGTCGTGCCGCATCGACAAGCAAGATCACATCAGCTGGGCTTTTTGCGCCCTCGCTATTTAAGCGCTCAAGTAAAGCATTGTCATCAGCCTCAATTCGATTAATTTTGATACCAGTGCTTTTTGTGAAGTTGGCATAGAGCGCCTCATCGGTTTGATAATGACGTGCGGAGTATAAATTAAGAACGGTGTTGGGCTCTGCAGCATAACTAAGTGGCGTACTAATTGCAAAACCAAAACCAAGAATTAGGCAAACCTTCTTAAATACAGGCATGCGACCTGAGTCAATTCTTTGCATGTCAAACCATTCCTATATGCGATTACAAAGATTTCATTGTAATACAAATGAGAATGATTATCAATAATATTGATACGTTTGTGGTTTTTATTGTTTTTGAGCAATGGCCCTTGAGAGCAAGATTACCGGTAAAAGTCCAACCAAAACGATACTGAAGGCGGGCAAAGCCAATTCGGCTAAACGCTCATCGGCTGCTAATTGGTAAGTAGCAACTGCCAAGGTATCGAAGTTAAAAGGTCGTAATAGCAATGTCGCTGGTAGCTCTTTCATCACATCCACAAACACGAATAACAGGGCTGTTAAAACACTGCGTCTGAGTAATGGCAAATGAATTCGCCAAATCATCTCCATCGGTTTGGCTCCCAAGAGCGCAGCGGTGCCATCCATTGCCGGTGTAATGCGGGTCAATCCAGTCTCAATACTTTGCAAGCCTGCAGATAAAAAACGAATTAGATAGGCGTAGACCAAGACCCCAACACTCACCGACATCAACCAGGCAATATCTAACAAACCCATGAGGGACAAAATACCAACACCTAAAACTGCGCCAGGCAAAGCATAGCCAACCGTGAGCAAGCGATTGACTCCTTGCAGCGTTTTACTTTGCGACAAACGTGCCGCATACGCTAAAAAAAGTGCGCAGAGCACGGCTAAGATCGCAGTAAAGGCCGATAAGCTCAATGAATTTTTTAACCATGTCCAATAGCGCGGATCAATCACGAGCCCCTGCTCACTTAGAAGATCGAATAAAACGGCCATCGGCAAAATAAATGCAAAAAATAGTGTTAAGGCACAGAATAAAAACGCGTAGAGCGCATACAAACCCACTAAGCGCTTTGGAATAGCGGGTCGGGTGTTGGTATTCGTTAGCGCATAGCGTTGCCTGGCTCGATTATGACGCTCCCAATAAAACATCATTAAGACAAAACTTAAGAGCATGAGGGATAAATGAACTGCAGCACTGCGATCCCCAAACGATAGCCAAGCCTTAAAAATACCAGTCGCAAAAGTTTGTAAGCCAAAGTAGGATACCGCTCCAAAATCGGCTAATACCTCCATGAGGGCCAAGGCAACACCAGTAAAGATTGCGGGTCTAGCCATCGGCAATACTAGCTTCATGAATGCTTCCACACTGCTGTATCCCAAGGTCTCGGCTACTTCCATAAAACGTGCGCTGCGATCTAAAAAAGAAGTGCGCGCAACTAAATACACATAGGGGTATAAACACATGGAGAAAGTCCATATCGCTCCACCCAAAGAGCGCGGATCAGGCAATGCCCAAGTCAGACCTAAATCCTCACGCAACATGGTTTGTACAGGACCGGCGTGTTGTAAAAAATCTACAAATAAATAGGCCATCACATAAGCCGGGACGGCGAGTGGCAAGATCAAGGCCCATTCAAAAATTGCTTTCCCTGGAAATTGGTAGTTCGCTACTAGCCACGCATTACCCACGCCCAATATAAAGACGCCAATCCCAACACCTAAACACAGCAGGATCGTTGTGACGATGTAATCCGTTAACACGTAGTTCCAAAGATGGGACAGCGTACTTTCGGCGACTACCCCATCGGATAGGCTGGAACTAGGCTGCCCCATTAGAGTGGCCAAGATCAAGCCCACAATCGGGAGACTGAGAGCCAGGGCTAGGAGAATGGAGCTAGTGCGCATTGACTGCGGTAATGGATAGAATAAATCGATGGATTGTGGTGTTTTTATGCATTTTGTTGATTCAATGCGAAAATTATAGGGATGAATTCCAATTCGACCCTGATTTCCCTTGAAAACATTGCCATTGAGTTTCCAAAACAGGAAGGCTCAGGCATGGTTCGGATCGTGAATGGCCTGAGTTTCCAACTCCCCAGAGGCGATATTGCCTGCCTCTTAGGCCCATCGGGCTGTGGTAAATCCACGGTATTGCGAGCGATTTGCGGCTTTGAGCCTGTGCAAGCGGGTGAAATCAAAATTCATGGCAAAGCGGTGAGCTCACCTAGTATCCGAATTTCCCCAGCAGAGCGCAAAGTTGGCATGGTCTTTCAAGACTTTGCCCTCTTCCCACACCTAAGTGTTCTCGAGAATGTCGTGTTTGGGCTTCGCACGGGCACGCCTGCAGAGCGTTCTCAAATTGGCATGCAGTGGCTTGAGCGCGTTGCGCTACATGACAAAGCCCATGCCTATCCTCATGAACTCTCTGGGGGGCAACAACAACGCGTGGCACTCGCACGCGCCATGGCACCAGAACCGGATCTCATCTTGCTTGATGAGCCTTTCTCCAACCTCGATATTGATTTGCGCGAACGTCTGGCTACTGAGATGCGCGACATTCTGAAAGCCAATGCCGTCACTGCCCTTCTCGTCACGCATGATCAATTTGAAGCATTTGCAATTGCAGATCACATTGGAGTGATGAATGAAGGCAAAATTGTTCAGTGGGATACGCCATACGATCTTTATCACAAACCGAATACGCGTTATGTCGCTGAGTTCATTGGTCGTGGGGTATTTATCAAAGGTAAAACCCAAGACGGGGGTGCCGTTGAAATTGAACTTGGCCACTTGCAATTAGATCCTGGTGACGAACTAGATCCTGGAAAACAAATTGATGTGCTCTTACGCGCCGATGATATTCAGCACGATGATGAGAGCCCCATGCAGGCCGAGGTCGTCCGTAAAGCATTTCGAGGTGCTGATTTTTTATACACCCTCAAACTTAGCTCAGGCCAAGAGGTGTTTGCCTTTGTTCCTAGCCATCATAACCATGCGATTGGTGAAAAGATTGGGATTCGTTTAGGTGCGGATCACGTGGTGACCTTCAAAAACTAAGTAACTATTCCGTTGGTGCTGGGTTTTGATTGGGCTTATTACCAATCGACAATAAGATGGCAATACCAATCAACACCACCGCAATCCCCGCGAGCTGCAACATGCTCACTGGTTCATTCAGAAAATACCACCCTAAGAACGCAGTTCCTACCGGGCCGATTGTGCCTGCCTGAGCGGTCAAGCTCGAGCCAATTCGGTTAACCGCCATCATGATAAAAAGCATAGGGATAAAGGTGCAAAACAAGGCGTTGATGAGCGCAAAGTAATAGACCTCGGGCCGCTGCACAAAGAGTTGATCGGTACCCAAGACAAGCGACTGAATGCAGGTTGCTACCGTTGCTGAGGCGCTCGCAAGTGCCACCATTCGGATACTCCCTACCCGCCCTACGAGCTCACCAGCATAGATCAGATAGATCGAGTACGCCACGGCTGACAAAAAGACCAATGTGCCACCCAAAAATACAGCGCTCTGTCCATTGAACTGAATATCGTGCAAAAAAACTAGGATGATCCCAAGATAAGCGATAGCCATCGCCCAATATTGCCGCCGATCAATCGTTTTTTTCAATAAGAACTTTGATAGCACTAATACGATGGCGGGAATTAAATACAAAATCACGCGCTCTAGCCCAACAGAAATGTAATGCAATCCTAGGAAATCTAAGTAGCTCGATACAAAATAGCCTAATAAGCCAATCGCACAAACTTTGATCACATCTTTCCTGATAAGTGGTTGTGGTGATGTGACCTGCTGGTTCCACCATACCGCTAGCCAAAAGATTGGGAGTGAAAATACCATCCGCAGTGTCAGAACGATATCTGCAGTGGCGCCATACTGATAAGAAAATTTCACCACAATCGCTTTAGCGGCAAATAATATAGCCCCTAAACTTGCAAGAATTATTGAGAGATAAAAACTAGACTGCACTAATGTTCTCTAAGAATGAGCAGCTATTCTTCCCATGGAAATCGTTGTCGCGATAACTCTTCCATGATCTCGCGCTTACTCATGGTGGGCTTTATTTCTGATTTATTCTCCGAATTGGTTTGAAGTGCTTGATAATTTTTTTCTTGATCAGCAGACTTTGAGTTTTTCTCTTCAGATGGGGTCATGGTACTGAAATTGTAAGGCCATATCCACAAGATACTGTGAATCTTAAATAAACCCCAATCGAAACCGATGAGGGTTATGTATTCTGGTGGGCCCACCAGGACTTGAACCTGGGACCAAAGGATTATGAGAACAGATAACCATAGTAGACCTCTATGATATCAAGAGGTTACGTCGCCTAAGGATCGGTGTGAGAGGTTTTGTGTGGCGAAAACCAAAGCACTTAGGCTCTTGCTCTAATCTTCTGTGATTTTTCTGTTTTGGAGCAATCTTCTAAACCAGATTGCGTATTAAATGATTGCTCCAAAGAGTTCAATGAATTCAACAGGTTAATTTTTGCAATCAGTCAGGTGTCCATCAAACTGTTTAATTAAGAAAAATCGCACAAAGATATCTTTATTTTTAACAGCATGAAACCAGTTTTAAATAGAATAAGAGTTAATTTTAGTAACGCTCATAATTTTGC
>CANHDS010000062.1 GCA_947459465.1 Burkholderiaceae bacterium
GCAGCTAATCCCAAAACGACAGCACTAATACTGATTGCTAGTGTAAATTTCATATTCTTTCCTAAAGTTAATTACGATTTGAGTGAATTCCAGCACTTACATTTCATATTAGACGATAAGGCAATCAGGAAGTAACTGACGATCCCGATCGTAAAAACAGTTGCGTCTTGGGAATCAAAGTACATTAATAAGCCAATAATAGTGATTACAACGGCAAGGCAACTGAGTATGGTTTTAGCGAACATGGCTCCTCCAATAATGGAAATATAAGTATAAAAGTGATTTAAAAACTCGATCAATACGCAAAGATCCTAAATCCCCAAATATTACATAGACAATACCCAATAGTAATGGGCCCACCTCACCCAATCTACGAGCGAACACTCGGTCCCCTTCTAATGCCCCGTTAGATAAAAGTGTTTACACTTTCCCTTTAGGGAGATATTTTTAATGCGAATGGTTTTATATCTATTGATTGCGTTAATACCCATCGGGATGGTTTATTCACGCTTTTTAGATCAATCAAAATTGCGGGATTTTTTTATTGCCATCTCTTATCTCAGCATGATGGCATGGGCATTTTTCTTTGCGCTTGTTCTGGAAATACTATTTCGGATTCCGGTCAAGTACTCCGTTGCGATTTTGGCAATTGTGATGGCCTATGCACACTTTCGTACCATCACTTACCTGCATAAAAAGCGGCAAGGTAACTAACTAGTCCTGACCGCCTTTATTTTCAAACTTGATTTGCATTTCTTCATCTTGAGGCTGGTCAAGATTTAGTGGCATATGAACCATTTTTTCACCATCCCACTTTTGACCACACCAGCACTCCCCGGCGTCATTGATAATGCAAACACCGGATCCACAACAACGGCTATCCGACTTTTTCATATCTTTACCTCGTTGATTTAGTCTTCAACCACTTCCCAGGTGCTGTCGCCTAATTTACGCACCACCTGACAAAAGGACCAGCCCGCTGGGACACCACAACTCCATTCCTTTGGGGAGTTTTGAACTAAACGATACGAACCAATGCTCTCATCTTGATAGAGGTAATAGTTTTTGCCATAAACTGGACTGAAACTAAACTTGGCTGCATGAACCATCTCGGTTGCATCTAGGCGTGCTTGGAGGGCTTTTGCCTGACGCATTAAAACTGCTGCCTGCTCCATGATGCGCTCATACTCTTGATTAGCGTGAGCTCTAGCGACATTAATCGCCTTATCCTTTTCCTCACGAATCGGGACCGGCGCAAATTTAGGGGCGCCCACTTCCATAGGGTACTCAATGGCGTTATGACGGGCTGGATCGGTATCTTCGATGCGCATGATCCCTGAATTCTAGTGGTTTATTAACAAAATCACAGAACCCAACTAAGGGTTTTTAATTACTGATAAATCTGTATAGTGAAATTGACAGCCTTGCTTTCAAATGAAGTCTGATTTATTTCCTTTGAATTTAAGCCCCGCAAGGGGCTTCTTTTTTGGACTACTTCTCGACAAAAGCCCGCTCGAAGACATAGTCACCCAGTTCTCCAGAGGATGGAGAAACCTTAAAGCCGCGTTGATCCAATAACTCGCTGGTTTCTTTGAGCATCGCAGGGCTGCCACAGATCATGGCGCGATCCACCGCTGGATCGAGGGGGGGTAAACCAATATCGGTAAACAGTTTTCCGGATTCAATCGCGGTAGTTAAGCGACCAGTGTGGGAGTAGGCTTCACGAGTTACTGTGGGGTAATAAATCAGTTGATTGCGCACCAACTCTCCCAAAAACTCATCATTAGGCAATTCTTTTGTGAGGTACTCCTGATATGCCAACTCACTAACTACTCGAACACCATGAACCAGAATAATTTTCTCAAAACGTTCATACGTATCAGGATCCCGAATAATACTTAAAAAAGGCGCCAATCCGGTTCCTGTACTAAATAGATATAAATGCTTTCCAGGGTTGAGATCATCAATTACCAAAGTGCCAACGGATTTCTCGCTCACGAGAATGGGGTCACCTACCTTAATATGCTGCAGTCGCGAGGTCAATGGGCCGTTGGGTACTTTGATACTAAAGAACTCCAGGTGCTCAGCATAGTTAGGGCTCACCACACTATACGCACGAGCCAATGGCTTACCTTCCACTTCAAGACCAATCATTAAGAAGTGGCCGTTACGAAAGCGCAGTGCTCGATTTCGGGTGGTCGTGAAGCTAAATAAGCTTTCATTCCAATGTGTAACAGAAAGCACGCGCTCTGTTTGATAGGTGGCCATAACTATTCGGGTGTTCGCATATAAGAATCAATCCATCCATTGTAATGAATGGACTTATAGCGCCGGGTAATCGGTGTAACCCTTTTCATTGCCACCATAGAATGTGGCGCGCTGATAGGGATTTAACGGAGCATTTAACTCAAAGCGTTTTGGCAAATCTGGGTTGGCAATAAACAGTCTGCCAAATGCGATTGCATCCGCCTCGCCATCGGTAATCGCTTTCTCAGCACTGGCTTGATCAAAGCCACCAGCCAGCACCACCTTTCCAGTAAATAAGGAACGAAAGAGCTGGCCTGTACGCGGTGCATCAGCTAGCAATTGATCACTGCCGCCCGCAGTCGTTGCACGGGGCTCAATCAAATGCAAGTAGGAAAGATTAAATGGATTGAGTGCATTAATCAAATAAGCAAATAAAGCTTTCGGGTCAGAGTCACTAATGTCGTTAAATGTACCGTACGGTGATAAACGGATTCCTACCCGACCACTGCCCCACACTGGGATGATTTCTTGGAGTATTTCTAATACCAACTTACAGCGATTAGCAATTGAACCGCCGTATGCATCAGTTCGTTGATTCGTACGATCTTGCAAAAACTGATCAAGCAAGTAGCCATTAGCCGCATGCAACTCAACGCCATCGAACCCAGCTGCTTTAGCCTGCTTGGCAGCATGAACGTAATCAGCCTTTAGTTGTTGAATCTCGTCTTGTGTTAATGCTTTTGGGGTCTCATACTCAGCTAATGACCAGGACGCGGTATAAACCTTACCTGCTGGTTGGATCGCTGAAGGAGCGACTGGTAAGCCCTCCTCTGGATGAAGTGATGAGTGCGAGATACGCCCAACATGCCATAACTGCAAAACGATCTTGCCACCTCGCGCATGCACTGCATCAGTCACCGTCCGCCATGCAGCTAATTGTGTATCACTGTAAATCCCGGGGGTTGCTGGGTATCCCTTACCCAAAGGAGAAATCTGTGTCGCCTCACTAATAATCAGTCCCGCTGAGGCACGCTGCGCATAATACTCAGCGGCTAATGGTCCTGGTACACCATCATCGCTAGCGCGCATCCGGGTGAGGGGCGCCATCAGAATACGGTTCTCAAGCGAGAGTAAGCCAAGTGTAACGGGCGTGAATAAATTCATTGCTAACCTTTATCAAGTTCCATGTAAAGTGTGGATTTTATAGGCTATCCATATAATTTTCTGATGAATCCAACAACAAAATTTCAGGCAGGTGATCAATTAATCCACTTAAAGTCCGGTGGACTCTATCGTGTGATTGGCTTGGGTAAGATTGAAGCCAATTTAGAGGATGTGTATATCTATGAGGCACTTCGTAACCAAACTCTATGGGTCCGACCCAAAGCTGAAATGGAAGATGGTCGTTTTATAAAACAATTTTGATGATGATTCGATGTTTCTAGAAGAACATGACTTGCAAGCATCTACAACAATCGACGTTTTGGAAGAAAAATGTCGAGAAATTGAGGCGTTCACGCGCGCTCTATTTGCTGGTATGAATGATTCAGAACGAAATCGTCATGAAGCCATCAAGCACCGATTTGAAGAACTTAAAATTACTCTATTTCAAAACTCTGATCAACTCTTAAGTCAAGCCAAGTATCCAGATTTAGGTTCTGCCCAAAAGGCATTACGAGAGACACAAATTAATATGATGTTTGATTGGGAACAATTTGGCCTCACCGAGGACATGTTTTTCAAACTGTATCAATGCCACCGAAATCAACTCATGGGTAATGCTGATCTGAAAGCTCGCGCAGTGCTAATTCAAAAAATATTGGCGATTGAAACTGACCTCACCTTACTCTTCAAAATACGGCAACTGACCGCATGACTATTCGCAAACTATTTCTTATTCTTTGTTGCTCCCTATTGACAGGGATAGCAAATGCTACAACGACATTTGTCGTCGTCGCAGCCAATATGAAAGATGCCTTTATTGAGATTCAGAATCAGTTTCAGAAGGAGAATAAAGGTGATTTAAAGGTCATCTATGGTTCCTCCGGAAACTTTGCCTCACAGATTATGAATGGTGCTCCATTTCATTTATTTATTTCCGCTGACGAGCAATACCCTCTTGAACTATTTAAAAAGGGTAAAACGGTGAATGAGGGAACTGTTTACGCAATTGGGAAATTAGCTTTGATCTCAAATAAGGGTAAGGGATTTGCTCTTGATGACTCTAAAGAAAAAATTGCGGATGCTATCAAAAGGGCTAACAAAATTGCTATTGCAAAACCTGAGCTTGCCCCTTATGGCCGCGCTAGCGTTGAGTATCTAAAGGCCAACAATCTATGGGAACTGGCAAATAAGAAAATTGTATATGCCGATAATATTGCGATGGCAGCAATGTTTGTAACGACTGGCTCTGCTGATGTCGGTTTTACTGCCCTCTCAATTACCAAATCACCATCCGTTGCTAAACAGATCGATACCGCTGAACTAAAAGATGGCTATCAGCCAATTAAACAGCGTATGGTATTGATTAAAAATCCTACACCCGATGCGGTACGTCTCTATGAGTTTATGCAAGCACCTAAGACTAAAGAGGTTTTGCGTTCATTTGGATATCAAACCCCTTAGCGATAGGCCTTAAATAAAAAGGGGTATCTGAATCTTCGATTCATGATTAACTA
>CANHDS010000063.1 GCA_947459465.1 Burkholderiaceae bacterium
AATTCCGTACAGGTTGGTACGCTTACTGAGCCAGTAGTTAGCGCCTAACTGGTAACCAGTGAAGTTAGCGGTTGGGTTACCTACACCAAAAGCTTGATAACGACCCATACCAGCTGAGCCCCAAAGTTCAATGGTTTTGGTTAGGTTTCCACGTACACCAATCTGCTGAGCAGTACGCTTTTCGTACAGATTGCCGTCTAAACCAGAGCTAACCTTGCGATTAATGTACTGCGCATAGGCTTTCAAGATACCAAAGTCATAGGTCGCGCCTGCATACCACTGGTTGTCATTGAGATTGGTTAATTCACCCGTTTGTACAGCTTGGGAGCGTACTGTCGCAGTATTAGCTGAGTTAGTTGCGCCAGTTGCAAGTCCAACAACGGCTAGGTTATCTTGTGTAGTCCAGCTGTTTTCAGTTTTAAAGGACTGATAGTTAGCAGTAATCAAGAACTTTTGAATGTTGAAATCTAAACCGAGACCCCAACCTGTACTGTTGGTGTTACCACCAGTGTAGCCCAGACCGTTGATGTAGCCTGCGGTTGCTGTTCCAGAAGAACTAGCGTTATAGGTTGTTCGATTTTCATTTCTGGAGTTGGCAACGTAGAATGCTTTACCTTTTAAGCCAGAGAAACTCTCGGACTCAAAGCGAATCATGTTGTTTGCACGAACGGTATATCCAGCGTTGGCATTTGATGCGCTACCGTCACGGTTAGTTAAACCAGTGTTTTGAGGATAAATCACGTCGCCCACTAAGTTGTTTAATTGGTTGGCGCCCGTTGCACCCACAGCCTCATGGATAACAGTGTACTGAGTACCAATACGTGCGTTACCTAAACCTTTTTTACCTAAACCGACGAATGCTTGACGGTTATTAAAACCAGACAAAGTAGCCGAGTTTGGTGACAAGCCGGTTTCAAAGGTGAAGAATGCGCTTAAACCACCACCTAAGTCTTCAGTACCACGAAAACCTAAACGGCTGGTAGTTTGTGCAGATTGGCCGAGAAGACCTACAGTCTCTGCAGGAGTAACTTGAGTACCCGATGCGTTAACAGTGGTAGCTTTTGCATTGCCGCCCACATATCCCACATCCAAAATACCGTATACGGTCACGCTGGACTGGGCTTGAGCAGCACCAGCAAACGCACCGACAGCGGCGAGTGCAAATAGTGATTTTTTCATTGTTTAAATCTCCATAAATTAAGAAATGCCCGAATTCCTTCGAGACCTATGAATTATCCCGTTTTTGTATGTAAATACAGCCTTTTGAGGCTTTATTATGGTTATTCGTTGTATTAGTGCAACAGGATTTTCTTGTTGATTTAATCTATGTAAATCAATTACTTACAGAATTATTCTGATTTTTCTTCTTCAGATTTGGTTTTGGGTAGGTAAAAACGAGCAATCAAAAGCCCAAGTTCATAGAGAAGGCACATCGGAATGGCCAGTAATAGCTGGGAAAGAACGTCCGGAGGGGTGACAATCGCTGCGATCACAAACGCCCCAACAATCACATATGGCCGGATTTCTCTTAGTTTTTCAATGCTTACAATCCCCATTTTGACGAGCACGACCACCACGACAGGTACCTCAAAGGTGATACCAAAAGCCAAAAAGGTCGACATGGCAAAGCTTAAATACTTATCAATATCAGTCGACATGTCCGCACCTAGGGGTGCGTTGTAACTGGCCATGAACTGGAAAACAGTTGGGAAGACTAGGAAGTACGCAAAGGACATACCTACTAAAAATAGTGAGTAACTACTAACTACCAACGGGAGGACTAATTTTCTCTCATGGGTATAGAGACCCGGGGCAATAAACGCCCACATTTGATAGAGAACAATCGGTAGCGCAATTAAGAAGGCCACAAGCATCGTAACCTTCATGGGCACAAAAAAAGAACCGGTCACATCGGTGACGATCATCTTGCCGCCGGCTGGTAATGCATCGAGCAGTGGCTTGGCAAAAAGATGAAAGATATCGGGGGCCCAGTACACCAATGAGACGAATACAACAATCACTGCGATCGCAGATTTAACCACCCGATCGCGCAACTCAAAGAGGTGCGACATGAAGGTTTCTTGAAAACCCTCACTCTCTTTAGGAGTCTCTTCGCTCTGACCTGGTTTGGTGTCGGACATCGTGATTTGTTCTTGGTTAGTAATAATTTTTATTGACTACTTGCTCAATGCCGGACGTTTAAATCGTTTGACCCTTGCGGCGCCTGATTGCACCCGAGTGCGCACGCCGGCTGAATGTTTATACCAAAGGGGTCTTGCAGTGCGCTTCACGCCCCAACTATCTCGCCCTTGACGTAAAGCGTCACGGTAAACCTTGGTGACATCCGGTGCAGAATCTAAGATAGAACTTGAGAACACATCGGTCTTGGGCTCGGCCTGATCGCTCAGATTAACGTTTGCCTCTTGGACTGTAGCATTGAGTGTGCTCTCCATTTCTTTCATGGCATCTGCACTTGCCTCACGCAGCTTCTTAAACTCATCAAGCTCAATCTGGCGATTAACTTCAGAGCGTACTTCAGCCATATAACGCTGTGCACGACCAAACAAATTGCCCGCCATGCGAGCAACTTTAGGTAAACGTTCGGGGCCCACCACGATCAAAGCCACCACCGCAATCAGGGCGAGCTTTGATACACCAAGATCAATCATCGATGCAGCACTAGTTTTGAATGGATGTGTTGCGCTTGATCTAGCTTATGACTTATTGATGTCCTTAGCTTGCACATCGACGGTCTTATCGGCTGGGGCAGGAGTTTGCGACTGAATCTGTTCGGTCTTCGCCTCTTCATTGGTCTTCATGCCGTCTTTAAAGCCCTTCACCGCACCACCTAAGTCTGATCCAATGTTACGAAGTTTCTTGGTACCAAAAACCAACAAAATAATGACCAGTACGATTAACCAGTGCCAAATACTAAATGAGCCCATCTCAGTTTCTCCTCGGATTATTTTTTCCAGGGGCGCGGTCCGCCCATCACGTGCAGATGCAAGTGATAAACCTCCTGACCCCCATCCGCGCCATTGTTCACCATCACCCGAAATCCCCCCTCTTTACCGGGGCGACATCCTTCTTGGGAAGCCAAACGCGGGGCTAATTCCAACATTCTACCTAGCAATGGCGCATCGTGGGCAGTCGCCGACTCCAACATGGGTATGTGTTTCTTGGGAATCAGTAATAAATGCACTGGGGCAGCCGGATGAATGTCCTTAAACGCTAGGATTTCCTCGTCCTCGTAGACCTTTTGGCAAGGAATTTCCCCTGCAACAATCTTGCAAAAAATGCAGTTAGGGTCGTAGCTAGGGTGTTTCATAGGCTGGCATCTTACCTGAATTAGTCCCAAAAACGGGCAAATTGGGGGTAAGCACTACGTTTTGCGACTGGCCTTTTCAGCAATTCCCGAGGTGCCTTCGCGACGCCTGAGTTCGGCTAAGACATCTTCGGGTCGTAAATTGAACTTTGAGAGTGCCACCAGACAATGAAACCACAAATCAGCCATCTCGCCCACCAATAACTGTTGGTATTTGGGGTCAAGCTGATTCTGGCGCGAGTCCTTAGCCGCCATCACGGTCTCGGTCGCCTCTTCCCCAATCTTCTTCAAAATCGCATCGTCGCCCTTGGTAAATAACTGAGCAATGTATGAACTTCCGGCATCGATCTTGCCACTTGCTAAATCAGCACGACGGCTATCGATCACATCGGCCAGGTGCGCCAAGATGGAATCGAGGTTGGGTTTTTGGTTTGATTGATTCGAGTTACTCATGATTTCATTGTATCGACCCAATTACTCGCCACAGGGTCCCACTCATTAAAAAAGCAACTGTGTCTTCCAGTATGGCAAGCAATTCCGTCTTTTTGATCCACGATTAGTAAAAGCGTATCGCCATCGCAATCTAACCGAATCTCTCGCACGGTTTGTGTATGACCCGACTCTTCACCCTTATGCCAAAGTTTATTGCGTGAGCGTGACCAGTAGACCGCCTCACCCTTTTGCAAGGTTTGCATCAGAGACGCTTGGTTCATCCAAGCCATCATCAGCACATCACCCGATGAGGCTTCTTGAGCAATCGCCGGAACTAAGCCCTGCTCGTTCCAAACAATCCGCTCAAGCCATGGGCCTGGTTCCAAACCTGATGTCTTTATAAATTTAGAATTAGTCATGATGATTAGAGTCTAATCGCAATCCCAAGCTTTGCCATATATTCCTTAGCCTCTTGCACACTGTGCTGTCCGTAATGAAAGATACTTGCGGCAAGCACCGCATCGGCTCGCCCAATCTGAATTCCATCCGCCAAATCTTGCAAACCACCTACACCACCAGAAGCAATCACGGGTACTGGTACCGCTTTGCTTACCGCAGCGGTGAGTTCCAGATCAAAACCATCTTTAGTGCCATCACGATCCATGCTAGTGAGTAGAATCTCGCCGGCACCGCGCTTAGCAACTTCCTTAGCCCACTCGATGGCATCGATACCTGTGCCTTTGCGCCCACCATGCGTGAATACTTCCCAACGCTTAGTAGCCGTCTGCTTCGCATCAATCGCCACCACAATACATTGCGAGCCATAGTGTGCGGATGCATCGGAGACTAAATCTGGATTAGCAACCGCAGAGGAGTTCATGCTCACCTTATCAGCCCCAGCATTGAGTAAGCGGCGGACATCTTGAGTGGCGCGCACTCCACCCCCGACCGTCAACGGAATAAATACTTTAGAGGCGACCGCTTCAATGATAGGCAAAATGAGATCGCGCCCATCCGATGTTGCGGTGATGTCTAAAAAGGTAAGCTCATCAGCACCCTGCTCGTTATAACGCTCTGCAACCTCTACCGGGTCACCCGCATCTTGCAAGCCAACAAAATT
>CANHDS010000064.1 GCA_947459465.1 Burkholderiaceae bacterium
AAATTATCCCGTGATACTCCAACCACCAAAGCATTGGCTTGATTAAATGCATCAATGTGATCCCGAAACTCTCCTGCTTCCACCGTACAGCCTGGCGTTGAATCCTTAGGATAAAAATAGAGTACTAGTTTCTTGCCTTGATATGCTTTTGGGGAGAAGGTGAGGTTTGATGTTGCCGGAATCTCACACATTGGCATGGTCTGCCCAATCTTAATTGTCATCGTAATTTCCCTCGTCAATAGTTATGTGAAATTAGTTGCATGGCGCATTTGGATCATCAGTTCACCGCTGCGATTGGCAATACTGCCATACTGAAATGGCTCTGTAGCTATTTTATCGAGTTGCCCAGTCGCTAGCCACGATTTGTGCAATTGGCCCATCGTAACCAGTTCATGACCTTGCATCATCCACCCCTGAAGCAATGTTTTGAAGGCGGGCAACAGCTTTTGTCCCTCCAGTTCGGCGTGAAGGGTAAAGACTTGATCATTCGGATTGCTTTGGGTGAGCTGAAGGATAGCCTCGGCCGCTCCAAAGGCATCGCGTCCATCCACTCCAATGAGTTCATCAAAAGTTGGGAGTGTTGTGGGGTATTGCACATGCTTACTTCGTACGGAATTAAATTGAATCCGGTAAGGCGCAAGATTGGGGGCGGAGCGTCCGTCCGAGGCATATTGCATGCCCCAATCGTCCAGTTGCTTGAGAGCCGCTTCATTCATCTGCCAGCCAGCAGCGCCATGTGTTAGTGGCGGGTGTTTAAATATCTCGCAAAATCGATCATAGGCTTTTTGCATCTGGACTTGAGTCCAAGCCGCATCGCGTTGATAGACATGATCTTGCCAATAAACATGATCCCAGGTATGGATCCCCGTTTCATGACCTGCCTGATCAATGGCGCGCATTTCATGGGCCGCGGATTTACCAATATCAGGGGCGGGGAGAAGAACCCCATACAAGAGTGTCTTGATGCCGTAGTGCTCTACCACCGAAGTACGCGATACTTTTTTCAGAAAACCTGGACGGAACACTCGTTTTAGCGCCCAACCCGTATGGTCGGGCCCAAGGCTAAATAAGAAAGTAGCCTGAATACTAAGCTCTGCAAAAAGCTTGGCTAAATTGGGTGTCCCAACCTGGGTTCCAAGTAGCGTATCAACATCAACCTTCAGTGCAATTTTTGCCATGGAATAAAGTACTACTCCACTAGATGCCGCGCTTTATCCACATCATGGCGATAGGCTTCAAATATCTTGCTTAGCGCATCGTTCATCGCAATGGTAGGTTTCCAACCTAGCTCTGCCATTGTATTGTCGATGGCAGGAACTCGATTTTGGACATCCTGATATCCGGCGCCATAGTAGTTTTTGGAGGTTGTCTCGATTAATTGAACTTGATCAGCCGTAACTGCATACTCAGGGATTTTTTTGGCAATCGCCAGCATCATCGTAGCTAGCTCTTTGACCGAGTAATTATTTTTTGGGTTCCCCACGTTATAGATCTTGCCATTGGCAATATCACCTTCATTGGTGATAATGCGCATTAAGGCATCAATCCCGTCATCAATATAGGTAAAAGCCCGCTTTTGGGAGCCACCATCTACCAGATTAATTGGCTCACCCCGCACAATGTGCCCCAGGAACTGAGTGACCACCCGCGAGGAACCTTCTTTGGGGGTGTAGATACTATCCAAGCCAGGACCAATCCAATTAAATGGCCTAAACAAAGTAAAGCGTAAGCCCTCCATGCCATAACCCCAAATGACCCTGTCCATTAACTGCTTGGCGCACGCATAAATCCAGCGCGGTTTATTGATGGGGCCATAGACCAAATTGGATGAGGCTGAATCAAACTCATCATCGGAGCACATGCCATAGACCTCGGAAGTTGAGGGGAAGACGAGGTGCTTGCCATACTTCACTGCCGAACGAACGATTGGAAGATTAGCCTCAAAATCGAGCTCAAAGACACGCAACGGTTGTTGAACATAGGTTGCTGGTGTTGCAATGGCAACGAGTGGTAGGATCACATCACATTTGCGGATGTGATACTCCACCCACTCGCGATTAATAGTGATATCGCCTTCAAAGAAATGCATGCGAGGGTGGTTTAGAAGATCGCCAATCCGGTCGTTTTGCATATCCATGCCGTAGACCTCCCAAGACGTGGTCTCCAAAATGCGCTTTGAGAGGTGATGGCCAATAAAACCATTCACACCCAAAATTAGAATCTTTTTCATGACACCATTCCTTTGATGAACTTCAGAAGTCAACAACTGATTACTCTTGTGCTAGAAACAGCTCAAGAACCTTGCCATCGCCACACAGACCAAAATAGCGATTATCGACGAGATGCATCCCCAACCCGGATTTTGCGAGTAATGTTGCGATTGAGGCAGGTAGGTCTGCGCTAGGATCAAGGGGGAGGGAGCTTTTCGCAATAGTGAGTCTCTTGCCATTCCATTCACTAAAAGCTCCAGGGTAGGGCGGGGCTACAGCCCGAATCAGGTTATAAATCGGCATTGCAGATTTTGTCCAATCAATTCGACCATCTTCTGGTTTGCGACCACCAAAGTAAGAACCTTCTGCTAATCGATTGGGCCGGCGAGGAATATTTCCCTGCATGAGCTGGGGCAGTACTTTCTCCATGACTTGTTTTGCGGCTTGACTGACCTTGTCAAACACCTCTTTGCCTGTTTCATGAATTTCAATATCCACAGCCTCTTGCCCCACGATATCACCAGCATCAGGTTTTGTTTCCATCACATGCAGGGTCGCACCCGTTTTGGTCTCGCCGTGCAACACTGCCCAGTTCACAGGAGCTCGGCCACGGTACTTCGGTAAGAGCGAGCCATGCATATTCAGAGCCGCAATCCTTGCGGTGGTGAGTAACTCGGTAGGTAGCATGAAGCGGTAATAAAACGAAAAGAGATAATCGGGCGTAATCGCTTTTAGCTCCGGTACTAAGGTTAATAATTCACTCTGTTGTACGGTTCGGTATGGTAAACCGTGCCGCTCACAAAGTTTTTGAACGCTGCCAAACCAAATCCTCTCATTGGGGTCATCGGCATGGGTGATGACTAGATCAACTTCCATGCCTGCATCAATTACCGCTTGCAAACAAGCAACACCAACATCATGGTAGGCAAAAACAACTGCGCGCTTAGGTGTTTGATTCAAGATCTACGATTTAGATTGCTCTAGGACGGCGCTTACCATGTAGCGGGGCCGTTGGCGGACCTGTTGATAAATTCGCCCAATATATTCTCCTAAGAGGCCAAGGCCAAATAGCATGACGCCAATTAAGAAAAAGGTCAGCGCAAAGAGTGTGAATACACCCTCAACTTCGGCACCCAAGACAAAGCGACGAATCAATAGGAGAAGGAATAATGAGCCTGACGCACCAGCTAATAACATCCCAAGGATCGAAAAGAGTTGCAATGGCATCACTGAAAAGCCAGTGACTAAATCGAAATTCAGGCGAATTAATTGATACAAGCTGTATTTCGACTCTCCAGCAAATCGCTCTTCGTGCTTAACGGTGATCTCAATTGGATTATTAGCAAAGGTATACGCTAGAGCTGGAATGAAGGTATTAGCCTCTTCGCACTGCCTTACCAAATCAATAATTCGACGATGGTAGCCGCGCATCATGCAACCTTGGTCGGTCATGGTGATACGGGTGAGCTTGTCGCGTAATTGATTCATGGCGCGCGAGGCCGTCTTTCGGAACCAAGAGTCTTGGCGATTTTCTCGAATCGTACCGACATAGTCATGACCTTGCTCGAGCTGTCGAACAATTTTCCCAATTTCCTCGGGTGGATTTTGTAAATCGGCATCTAAAGTAATCACGAATTCGCCACGCGCGTACTCAAAACCTGCCATGATCGCCATGTGTTGACCAAAGTTATTTGCAAATAAAACCACACGAGTCACGTCAGGCCGTTTTTCATATTGCATGGCAAGCATTGCGGCAGATCGATCTTTGCTGCCATCATTGATAAAAACAAGTTCATAGCCGAGCGCATACTGACTAGCAACATGATCAAGTGCAAGGTATAAGCGATCAAATAGGGCCTGCAATCCCTCTTCTTCGTTATATACCGGGATTACGACACTTAAGCGCGGCTGAGGAAAACTATTCATCCCCACATTTTGCCTGATCTACTGGCGTTTACGTTAAAACCTCTTGCAGAGCCTTGACAACACGATCAACATCAGCCTTGGCCATAGTAGGGAACAGCGGCAAGGTTAGGATGGATTGACCGATGTGATTGGCAACTGGCGTTGCATCTGGGGAGTACCCACGCTCACGATACAGTGCAAAGTTCGTAATGATTGGGTAATGCACCCCTGTACCAATGCCACGCTCTTTTAAAGCAAGCATGATTTGGCTACGTGATTGACCCAAGCGGTTTAAAGGTAATACAACTTGGAACATGTGCCAATTACTATTTATAAAATCAGCGATCGGCAGACCTAATCCCATCTTGCTCAAACTAGATTGTTCAAACTGATCAAAATAATAGCGTGCGAGATCGACTCGTTGCCCTTGAAAACTGTCTAATTGTTTTAACTGATGAAGACCAATAATGGCATTCACATCAGTTAAGTTATCTTTGCCGCCTAGAACATCAACCTCCATGCCATCTGGTCCATGACGCACTAATCCTTGCAGGCGTAATTTTTCAGCGAGACTCACTTGATCTTCACCAAAGCGCTCGGTATTAAAAACTAAACAGCCACCTTCGATCGTGGTTAAATTTTTATTCGCCTGGAAGCTAAAGCTTACTAAATCATGCCGACCTTTTGTACCTATGCGCAATCCATTCCACGAGGATCCAAGTGCTTGAGCTGCATCTTCAATGACACGCAATC
>CANHDS010000065.1 GCA_947459465.1 Burkholderiaceae bacterium
ATTTCGTATCGACGTTCGTGTCGTGAAGGGGTTTGTGGTTCTGATGCGATGAACATTAATGGTAAGAATGGCTTAGCTTGTTTGACCAATATGCGATCCTTGCCTCAAAAGATTACTTTACGTCCTTTGCCAGGGTTACCCGTGGTGCGCGATTTAATTGTGGACATGACGCTGTTCTTCAAGCAATACCTTTCGATTAAGCCCTACTTGATTAATGACATGCCACCGCCTGAAAAAGAGCGTTTACAAAGTCCGGCAGAGCGTGAGGAGCTTGATGGTTTGTATGAATGCATCTTGTGCGCTTCGTGCTCAACCTCGTGCCCATCGTTTTGGTGGAATCCCGATAAATTTGTTGGACCCGCTGGATTACTTCAAGCCTATCGATTTATTGCAGATAGCCGTGATCAGGCAACTGCGGAGCGTTTGGACAATTTGGAAGATCCGTATCGCTTGTTCCGTTGCCACACCATCATGAATTGCGTTGACGTTTGTCCAAAGCATCTCAATCCAACCAAGGCGATTGGCAAGATTAAAGAATTGATGGTGCGTCGGGCGGTATGAGCCTTGATGCTAAGCAGATTTATCAGCTTCGCAGTGCAGCGCGTCGCGGTTTGTTGGAAAACGATTTAATTCTCGAGCGATTTTTTCGTCGATTCGCCCATGAATTAAATGAAGAGCAAGGCAAGGCGCTATCAACGCTCTTGCAATTGGATGACAATGATTTGCTGGATTTGTTGTTAGCTCGCAAAGAGTTAAGTTCAGCACTGGATTCTGAGTCTGCTCGAACAGTATTAGGTATGTTGCGTCAACGATAATTGAATTGCATTGTTAGATTGGGAATGAATCATGATTGAATCGAACATCAAAGCTAAACTTTCTTTCTCTGATGGTACGCCCGACATCGAGCTGCCAATCTATAAGGGCACTCAAGGTCCCGATGTAATTGATATTCGTAAGCTCTATGGTCAAACCGGAAAGTTTACGTATGACCCAGGCTTTTTATCAACTGCCTCTTGCAGCTCAAAGATTACCTTTATTGATGGTGATAAAGGCGAACTGCTCTATCGCGGTTACCCCATCGAAGATTTAGCGAAGAAATGCGACTTCCTGGAAGTTTGCCAACTCTTAATTAACGGCGAACTTCCAAGCGAGAAACAAAATCACGAATTCCAAGACATGGTGATGCACCACACCATGGTGCATGAGCAAATGCAATTCTTTTTACGGGGATTTCGACGTGATGCCCACCCGATGGCGGTCTTAACCGGCTTAGTTGGTGCGATGGCAGCCTTCTATCACGATGAAATTGATTATGGGGATGCGAAAGCACGCGAGGTTGCACAAATTCGCTTGATTGCCAAGATGCCTACCTTGGTGGCAATGTCGTACAAGTATTCTATCGGTCAACCCTTTATGTATCCAGACAATAGTCTGTCGTATACCGCCAACTTCATGCGCATGATGTTTGCCACTCCTTGTGAGCCTTATAAGGTAAATCCGGTTCTGGTACGGGCGTTGGATCGGATTTTCATTTTGCATGCTGATCACGAACAAAATGCGTCGACCTCTACCGTTCGCTTAGCTGGATCCTCGGGCACTAACCCATTTGCTGCGATCTCCGCAGGAATTGCATGCCTCTGGGGCCCAGCCCATGGCGGTGCCAACGAAGCATGTCTTGAGATGTTGACCTCGATTCAGGCCAGTGGCGGCGTCGAGAAGATCGGCGAATTTATTACGCAAGTCAAAGATAAGAACTCCAATGTTCGTCTGATGGGCTTTGGACACCGCGTCTATAAGAACTTTGACCCTCGCGCCAAGTTAATGCGCGAGACTTGCCATGAGGTTCTCAAAGAGCTTGGACTCGAGAATGATCCGCTCTTTAAGCTTGCAATGACCTTGGAGAAAATCGCACTCGAGGATGACTACTTTGTGGGCCGCAAACTCTATCCGAACGTGGATTTCTATTCTGGAATCGTCCAGCGGGCACTTGGGATCCCAACCGAGATGTTTACCTGCATCTTTGCGCTCGCTCGAACCGTTGGCTGGATTGCCCAGTGGGAGGAAATGATCACGGACTCCGAGTACAAGATCGGTCGCCCACGTCAGTTATTTGTTGGCGCAACTCCGAGAGCCGTTCCACCCATTTCTGAGCGAAAATAAGCGTTTGATTGCTTCGTTTGCTTTAAAGGGGATTCATGCGTACGCTTTATGACAAGTTGTGGGATGAGCACGTCGTTCATTCGGAGGAAGACGGCACAGCCACGATTTATATTGATCGCCAATTGCTTCATGAGGTTACAAGCCCTCAAGCCTTTGAAGGATTAAGTCTTGCTGCACGGCCAGTCTGGCGTATCTCAGCAAACCTCGCAGTCTCTGATCACAACGTTCCCACCACTGATCGGTCCGAAGGGATTGCCGATCCCGTTTCGAAGTTACAAGTTGATACCTTAGATCAAAATTGTGATCGCTTTGGTATTACCCAATACAAGATGAATGATCAGCGGCAAGGTATCGTCCACGTGATCGGTCCAGAGCAGGGTGCTACCTTGCCAGGAATGACTGTCGTATGCGGGGATTCTCATACGAGTACGCACGGTGCATTTGGAGCATTAGCTTTCGGTATTGGCACCTCCGAAGTTGAACATGTGCTCGCAACCCAAACCTTACTCATGAAAAAGAGTAAGAACATGTTGGTTCGAGTTGAAGGGCGCTTGCAACCCGGTAGCACTGCAAAAGACATCATCTTGGCTGTGATTGGCAAGATAGGTACTGCGGGTGGTACTGGCTACACCATTGAGTTTGCTGGTGAAGCCATTCGTCAACTTTCAATGGAAGGGCGCATGACCATTTGCAATATGGCCATTGAAGCGGGTGCGCGCGCTGGCTTAGTCGCTGTGGATGAAACCACCATTGAATACATTCAAGGTCGTCCCTATGCCCCTAAAGGGGAGGCCTTACGACAAGCCTTGCAGTATTGGCGTACCTTGCATTCAGATCCTGGCGCTCATTTTGATCGCGTGGTTGAGTTACGGGCTGAGGATATTGCCCCCCAAGTCAGTTGGGGGACATCTCCCGAAATGGTTTTGCCGATTGGTAGTCGCGTACCTGACCCAGAGCGTGAACGTGATCCTGTCAAACGACAAGCAATGGAGCGCGCCTTGCAATACATGGGACTTGAACCTAATTTGCCGCTTGATACGATTTTTGTCGATAAGGTCTTCATTGGCTCATGCACCAACAGCCGCATTGAAGACTTGAGGGCTGCCGCCAAAGTAGTTGAGCGTTTGGGTAAGAAAGTCGCGGTCAACGTGAAGCAAGCTCTAGTTGTGCCTGGATCGGGTTTGGTCAAAGCCCAAGCCGAGCGCGAGGGATTGGATCGTGTCTTTAAGGCCGCTGGCTTTGAATGGCGTGAGCCTGGTTGCTCGATGTGTCTAGCCATGAATGCCGATCGACTGGAGCCTGAAGAGCGTTGCGCCTCAACCTCCAACCGTAATTTTGAGGGTCGTCAAGGAGCTGGCGGTCGAACACATCTTGTGAGTCCTGCGATGGCTGCTGCTGCCGCAATTGAAGGACATTTTGTCGATGTTCGTAAGATTGCCTAGAATACGACTATGAGCTCCTTGATGCGTACCGGATTCATTCTTTTATCTGCAATGACACTTGCAGCGTGCTCCAATACATGGACTGGGGTGGGTAAAGATCTACAGGAGATGGGCAAGAAAATGGATCCTCAGGCAAAGCCCGTGGAGACCGCCCCCAATCCAACCAATGCACCAACTACAAATCCCAATAACAAAGACGTTACTGTCACACCAGTCAAATAACGATGGATGCATTTACTATTTACCAGGGCCTAGTTGCCCCCTTGGATCGTGAGAACGTCGATACGGATGCGATTATTCCGAAGCAGTTCCTAAAATCGATTAAGAAGGCCGGTTTTGGTCAGAATTTATTTGATGAGTGGCGCTATTTGGATCAAGGTCAGCCTGGCCAAGACTGTTCGAAGCGTCCACTGAACCCGGACTTCGTTCTGAATCAGCCGCGCTATCAGGGGGCGGGTATCTTGCTGGCTCGCAAGAACTTTGGCTGTGGTAGCTCGCGCGAGCATGCACCTTGGGCCTTATCGCAATTTGGCTTTCGGGCGATTATTGCCCCAAGTTTTGCCGATATCTTCTTCAACAATTGCTTTAAGAATGGCCTCTTACCTGTGGTTTTATCGGAGCAAGAGGTCGATCATTTGTTTAATGAGACCAAGGCGTTCTCTGGGTATCAGCTCACCATTGATCTGGAGGGCCAAGAAGTGATTGCCCCGGATGGCCGACGTTACCGCTTTGAGGTTACGCCCTTTCGGAAGTATTGTTTACTCAATGGTCTAGACGATATTGGCTTGACCTTACGGCATGCCGATAAAATAAAAGCTTTTGAGGCAGAACGCTTATTGCGAATGCCATGGCTTGCGACCCAGCTCCCGTAGTCTGGAGCGTAACCTTGGCGCTTGATGGGCTTGCGCCATTACATAAAGGTTCATGATGAAAATTGCTGTTCTCCCCGGCGATGGCATTGGCCCGGAAATCGTTGCGCAAGCAGTAAAAGTTTTAGAAGCGCTTAATTTGCCCCTAGAGATGGAAACCGCTCCAGTCGGAGGCGCCGCCTACGATGTGGCGGGTCACCCATTGCCCCCAGCGACTCTAGATTTGGCTAAAGTAGCCGATGCCATCTTATTTGGAGCGGTTGGTGATTGGAAGTACGACACACTAGCGCGTGAGTTAAGGCCTGAGCAGGCTATCTTGGGCCTACGAAAACACCTAGGCCTCTTTGCTAATTTCCGCCCAGCGATTTGCTA
>CANHDS010000066.1 GCA_947459465.1 Burkholderiaceae bacterium
TAACAGCGGTTGATTTGTGGGGAAGATGTGAAAGAACAGCAGATTATTTCTGCCGAGGTGCACAATTTAGGGTACTTACTCGTTGATATCGAACGAGAGGGACGTGGTTTATTACGCGTCACGATTGAGAACCCCGATTATGAGCGGATGATCACCGTTGAGGATTGCGAGAAAGTTAGTCACCAGCTGACCTACACCTTTGCGGTTGAGAATGTGCCGTATGAGCGACTCGAAGTGTCCTCGCCGGGACTTGATCGACCGATTAAATCTGGTGATGATTTTGTTCGGTTCGCAGGTGTAGAGATTGAGCTGAAGTTGCGAATTGCAGTGGGTAATCGAAAGAATTTTAAAGGAGTGTTGCAAGGCCTGACGTCTGGGGTCATCAACACATCAGATGCGAAGTTTAGTTTGTTATTTGAGGCGAGTGATGGATCTCCAGCCGAACTGGAATTTAGTTTGTCTGAAGTAGAAAAAGCTCGTTTGGTCCCTGTTATTGATTTCAAAGGAAGAAAATCATGAGTCGTGAAGTTCTCATGTTGGCAGAAGCCCTGGCCCGTGAAAAAAATGTTGATCGTGAGATCGTATTTGAAGCGCTTGAGATGGCGCTTGCCTCGGCAACCAAGAAACGGTACACCGAAGATGTCGATATTCGGGTTTCGATTGACCGTACGAGCGGTGAATACGAGACCTTCCGGCGTTGGTTAGTGGTTCCCGACGAGGCTGGTTTACAAGAGCCCGATAAGGAAATTTTGCAATTTGAGGCAAAAGAACAAATCTCAGATATCGAGACGGGCGATTACATCGAAGAGCAAACCGAATCTCTAGCCTTTGGTCGAATTGGTGCCCAAGCCGCCAAGCAAGTCATCTTGCAGCGCATTCGTGATGCCGAGCGCGAGCAAATCTTGAATGATTATCTAGAGCGCGGTGAAAAGATCATGACCGGTACTGTCAAGCGCGCAGACAAAAATGGACTTATTGTTGAGTCGGGTCGAGTTGAGGCTTTATTGCGTCGTGATCAGATGATTCCTAAAGAGAACCTACGCTCGGGCGATCGTGTGCGGGCCTATATTTTGAAGGTCGATCGCGAAGCGCGTGGACCCCAAATCGAACTCTCAAGAACATGCCCTGACTTTTTGATTAAGTTGTTTGAGAACGAAGTGCCTGAGATCGAGCAGCGTTTATTGGAAATTAAAGGTGCCGCTCGTGATCCCGGAATCCGAGCCAAGATTGCGGTAGTGACCCATGACAAGCGGATTGATCCAATTGGTACTTGCGTTGGGGTGCGCGGTACTCGTGTGACTGCCGTTCGCAATGAAGTAGCGGGCGAAGCAGTTGATATTGTTTTGTGGTCTGAAGACCCTGCTCAATTTGTAATTGGTGCATTAGCTCCTGCGCAGGTGTCATCGATTGTGGTGGATGAAGAGCGTCATGCCATGGATGTAGTGGTTGACGAGGAGAACTTAGCCATTGCGATTGGCCGCAGTGGTCAAAACGTACGTTTAGCCAGTGAGTTAACCGGCTGGCAAATCAACATCATGACCCCGGAAGAGTCAGCCGAGAAGTCTGAAAAAGAATCGGTGGTAGTTCGCCAACTCTTTATGGATAAGCTGGATGTAGACCAAGAGGTTGCGGATATTTTGATTGAAGAGGGCTTTAATTCGCTGGAGGAGGTTGCCTACGTACCACTCTCTGAAATGCTGGAGATCGAAGCATTCGATGAGGATACCGTCAATGAGTTGCGTACTCGCGCTCGTGACTCCTTGCTAACGATGGAGTTAGCAAAAGAGGAGCGTATCGAAGAGGTCTCGCAAGATCTACGATCACTTGAAGGCCTATCCACCGAATACATTGCAACCTTAGCCGAGAACCAAGTGCATACGCGCGATGATCTGGCAGGATTGGCTGTAGATGAGCTCGTTGAGATGACGGGCATGGATGAATCCGTAGCCAAAACGCTCATTATGAAGGCGCGCGAACATTGGTTTAATGCATGAGGGGAAGCGCATGGCGACAACAACTGTAAAAGCATTAGCCGAGGAGCTTAAACGTAGTTCTGCTGATTTATTGGTACAACTGAAAGCTGCAGGAATCGATAAAGAGTCCGAAGCCGACAAGATTACTGATAAAGATAAGACAGCGTTACTTGCTTACCTTCAAAAGGCACACGGTAGTGCGGAAACCGGTACGCGGAAAAAGATCACGCTAACCAAGCGCGAGACTAGTGAAATTCGTCAAGCGGATTCTGCGGGACGAACCCGTACCGTGCAAGTGGAGGTCCGCAAAAAACGTGTTTTAGTAAAACGTGACGATGCTGCGAAGGTCGATGAGCCGGTTGAGGCAAAGCCAGCGGCAGCAGTTGAAACGAAACCTATTTTGTCTGATGAAGAGTTAGAAAAGCGCGCAGCTGAAGCGGCGCGCCAAGCCGAACTCTTGGCGCGGCAAGAAGCCGAGATGAAGGCGGCGAGCGAAGCAAAGCAAAAGAAAGTAGAAACTGAGCAAAAGCCCAGTAAAGCCCAGGCTGAGCAAGAGGCTGCCAGCAAAGCACAAGCTAAAAAAGAGCTCGCTGAATTGCAATCTCGCCGTGCGGCAGCTGAAAGAGAGGTGTCAGCAATTCGGGATATGATGAGTACTCCCGCACGTGTGCTTAAGGCGCCAAGTGAGGTCGCGAGTGAGGAAGCTAAAAAAGGCACCTTGCATAAGCCCATCAAAGCTGATGGCGGCGAAGATAAGAAAAAGCCGACGAAGGTTGGCGGCAAACTGATTAAATCCTCTGAAACATCTTCCACATGGCAAGAAGAGGGCGCAAAGCGCAAGGTTGGTCTGAAAACGCGTGGTGATCTAACAGGCGGTTTAGGTGGAGGTTGGCGAACCGGAGGTGGTCGTAAAAAGCAACAGCATCAAGAAGAAAACCCAGCAAGTAATTTTCAGGTACCCACTGAGCCAATTGTGCGTGATGTCCATATTCCGGAGACCATTACAGTGGCTGATTTGGCGCATAAGATGTCGGTCAAAGGTGCCGAGGTTATTAAGCTGCTGATGGGCATGGGTCAAATGGTGACCATTAACCAAGTTTTGGATCAAGATACCGCGATGATCATCGTCGAGGAGATGGGTCATAAAGCCCATGCTGCTAAATTAGACGATCCAGAAATTGATCTTGGCGGGGCAGCCGAGGATGCACCGTTAATGCCAAGACCCCCAGTTGTGACCGTCATGGGTCACGTCGATCATGGCAAGACCTCTTTATTAGACAAGATCCGGGTTGCAAAAGTAGCCGCTGGTGAGGCTGGTGGTATTACACAGCATATTGGTGCGTATCACGTGGAGACCCCACGCGGTGTGATCACGTTCTTAGATACACCAGGTCATGAGGCATTTACTGCCATGCGGGCACGCGGTGCAAAGGCGACCGATATCGTAATCTTGGTGGTGGCTGCCGATGACGGCGTGATGCCGCAAACGCGTGAGGCAATTCATCATGCTAAAGCAGCGAATGTACCACTCGTTGTCGCAATTAATAAGATTGATAAACCCGAAGCAAATCCAGATCGTGTGAAAACCGAACTGGTGAGCGAAGAGGTGGTGCCTGAAGAGTATGGTGGCGACTCACCATTTATCGGTGTATCTGCTAAGACTGGCGAGGGTATTGATACCTTACTCGAAAACGTTTTGTTACAAGCTGAAGTCTTGGAACTCAAGGCTCCCAAAGAAGCACCTGCTCAAGGAATTGTGATTGAGGCTCGCTTGGATAAAGGTCGGGGACCGGTTGCAACGGTATTGGTTCAGTCTGGAACCTTAAAGCGTGGCGATATGCTCTTAGCCGGTCAGTCCTATGGTCGTATTCGTGCGATGTTGGATGAAAACGGTAAATCAACCAATGAGGCGGGCCCATCCATTCCGGTTGAGATTCAAGGTTTATCCGAAGTGCCCGATGCCGGAGAGTCTTTTCAAGTGGTGGCCGATGAGCGTAAGGCCCGTGAGATTGCACTGTTCCGTCAAGGTAAGTTCCGTGACGTCAAGCTCGCCAAGCAACAGGCAGTTAAGCTAGAAAACATGATGGAGACCATGGGTGAGGGTGCGGTTGAGGCTAAATTGCTCCCGATCATTATCAAAGCCGATGTGCAGGGTTCTCAAGAGGCGCTGGCTCAGTCATTGCAAAAACTTTCTACCGATGAAGTGAAAGTCCAGATTGTGCATGCAGCCGTCGGAGGTATTACCGAGACGGACGTCAATCTTGCAATCGCCTCTAAGGGTGTCATTATTGGCTTTAATGCCAGAGCTGACGCGGTAGCGCGTAAGCTTGCTGAGAGTAATGGTGTGGATATTCGTTATCACAACATTATTTATGATGCGGTCGATGAGGTTAAAGCAGCCTTAAGCGGTATGCTGACACCGGACAAGAAGGAAGAAATTACAGGTTTAGTTGAGATTCGTCAGGTCTTCCTCGTTTCCAAAGTCGGTGCGATTGCCGGTTGTATGGTGCTTGATGGCATCGTGCGTCGCAATTCACGGGTTCGTTTATTGCGCGATAACGTGGTGATTTGGACCGGTGAGCTTGACTCCTTAAAGCGCTTCAAAGACGATGTGAAAGAAGTCAAAGGCGGTTTTGAGTGCGGTCTTTCCCTAAAGAACAACAATGATATCCAAGAGGGTGATCAACTCGAAATCTTTGAAGTGACTGAAGTGGCTCGAACCCTTTAATCATCATGCATAAAACGAGCCCTCATCGCCATCAGCGTCTCGCGGATCAAATTCAGCGCGATCTTGCAGAGTTGATTCCCCGGGAGTTGCGCGA
>CANHDS010000067.1 GCA_947459465.1 Burkholderiaceae bacterium
CGACAAGCCCTTGAACAGGGCGACATGATGCGTGCTACACAACTGCTCGGTCGCCCTTTTTCAATTTCAGGTCACGTCTTGTATGGCAAGCAACTGGGGCGCACCCTTGGATTTCCCACCTTAAATTTAGCAGTTTCAACGCGTCATTCGAATGGCAAGCCCGTGACCAGTGGGATTTTTATTAGTCAAGTGCATGGCTTGGGGGAAGAGCCCTTACCTGCTGTATCAAGCTTGGGGGTCAGACCCTCCGTAAAAAGTACTGGCCAAGTTCTTTTAGAGACTCATGTCTTTGATTTCAACCAATGTGTTTATGGGCAAGTGGTTTGCGTAGAATTACTAACTCGACTGCATGAAGAACGAAAATACCCTGATTTAATAACCCTGCAAGCTGCTATTCAAGATGATGCCCAGAAGGCTCGTCAATACTTTCTAAAGAAAAATTCGTATGTCCGATAAATCCTCAAACTACCCGGTCAATTTGCTCGAGACCAGCTTTCCCATGCGCGGCGACTTACCCAAGCGGGAACCAAAATGGGTGGAAGAGTGGCAACGTAATAAGGTCTATGAGGCAATTCGTAAGGCTCATGCGGGACAGCCGAGTTTTATTTTGCATGATGGCCCTCCGTATGCCAATGGTGATATTCATATTGGGCATGCGGTCAATAAAATTCTGAAAGACATGATTGTCAAGTCCCGCTGGTTAATGGGTTTTGATGCGATCTATGTGCCTGGCTGGGATTGCCATGGGATGCCCATTGAGATTCAGATTGAGAAACAATTTGGCAAAAACTTGCCCACTGCCGAGGTGCAAGCCAAAGCTCGTGAATATGCGCAAGCACAAGTTGCCAAACAAAAGAAAGATTTTCAACGCTTGGGCGTCCTTGGGGAATGGGATCAACCTTACCTCACAATGGATTTCCAAAATGAGGCGGATGAAATTCGTGCGCTTGGTGAGATCTGGAAAAAGGGGTATGTCTTCCGCGGATTAAAACCAGTGAACTGGTGCTTTGATTGCGGCTCAGCACTAGCCGAGGCTGAAGTGGAGTATCAAGATAAAACGGATCCAGCCGTTGATGTCGGATTTGCTTTTGATTCCACCCAGAGTACAAAGCTTGCCAATGCATTTGGCCTCAAGGAGCTCCCCAATAAACCAGGTATGGCGGTAATTTGGACCACCACCCCATGGACCTTGCCAGCCAATCAGGCTTTAAATGTCCATCCCGATCTTGAGTACGCACTCGTTGAAACCGATCATCGCTTACTGTTGCTGGCTAAAGACCGAGTGAAAGACTGTCTAGAGCAATATGGTCTTGAGGGAAAGGTCCTAGCCAGTTGCAAAGGTAAGGCACTTGAGGGTATTTCCTTTTGGCATCCGTTGGCCAATTTGGACTCTGGATACAAACGCTTAGCCCCGATTTACTGCGCTGATTACGTCACACTGGATACGGGAACGGGCTTGGTGCATTGCGCCCCTGCTTACGGCGAGGATGACTTCAAGTCTTGCAAAGCTCATGGCTTGGCCGATCAAGACATTATTAATCCCGTAATGGGTGATGGAGTTTATGCCTCGAGCTTACCGCTATTTGCTGGACAGCATATTTGGAAAGCAAATCCAAATATTGTGAAAGCGCTTGATGAAGCTGGTAGCCTTCTCAAAAATAAATCCTACACACACTCCTATATGCATTGCTGGCGACACAAGACCCCGATCGTCTATCGCGCGACTTCCCAATGGTTTGCCAGCATGGATAAAAAACCGGCTGGTGAGAAGGCCTCATTGCGCGAAACGGCCTTAGCGGGAGTTGAGAGTACTCATTTCTATCCAGCCTGGGGTAAGCAACGCTTACACAGCATGATCGCCAACCGTCCTGATTGGACCCTTTCACGTCAACGCCAATGGGGTGTACCCATGGCTTTCTTGATTCATAAGGAAACGGGTGAGCCCCACCCTCGTACTCCAGAGTTGCTTGAGCAAGTCGCTCAATTGGTTGAAAAAAATGGAATTGAGGCTTGGCAGAATTTATCGATTGAAAGTTTGATTGGTGATGAAGCGAGCAACTATGAAAAAAATCGTGACACGCTCGATGTCTGGTTTGACTCAGGTACGACCCATTGGCATGTGATGCGAGGCTCACATCGTAACGCCCTGTATCGCCAGGAGTCCGAAAGCTCAGATGGTCGCTGGGCCGACTTATACCTAGAGGGTTCCGATCAACATCGTGGTTGGTTTCATTCGTCGCTCCTAACGGGTGCAATGCTCGATGGCAAACCTCCGTATCGTGCCCTCTTAACCCATGGCTTTACGGTAGATGGTCAAGGTCGCAAAATGAGTAAGTCGGTTGGCAATGTGATTGCACCTCAAGAAGTAGCCGACAAACTAGGTGCTGAAATTATTCGCCTATGGGTTGCTTCGACTGACTACTCAGGGGAGATGTCCATCTCCGATGAGATTTTGAAACGGGTTGTTGAAAGCTATCGACGTATCCGCAATACTTTGCGCTTTCTCCTAGCAAACCTTGCGGATTTTGATCCACAGACGCACCATCTACCCGCCTCGGATTGGCTGGAGATTGATCGCTATAGCGTAGCGCTCGCAGCGAATTTACAAAATACTATAAAAGCGCATTACCGCGATTACGAGTTTCATCCAGCGGTCTCAAAAATGTTGGCATTTTGCTCAGAAGATTTAGGCGGCTTCTATCTCGATATTTTGAAAGATCGTCTTTATACAATGCCTGCGAACTCAGTAGGTCGGCGCTCTGCTCAAAACGCCTTATTTCACATTAGCCAACACTTACTCAAGTGGCTATCGCCCTTCCTAAGCTTCACCGCTGAAGAGGCCTGGAAATGCTACCCACACTTTGCTAAGTCAAGAGATACTGTATCGATCTTTACTGAAGAATTTGGATCTTTTCCGGTAATAGCGGATGCTCAATCCTTACTTACTAAATGGCAACGCATTCGTGAGATCCGCTCCGAAATTACAAAGGCGATTGAGCTAGAACGTGAAGCTGGAAAGATTGGATCTTCCTTGCAAGCTGAGTTG
This sequence comes from Burkholderiaceae bacterium, assembly GCA_947459465.1. GTDB lineage: Bacteria > Pseudomonadota > Gammaproteobacteria > Burkholderiales > Burkholderiaceae > Polynucleobacter. Next base: position 3,047 of record CANHDS010000067.1, read on the forward strand.
CTGATTCAAGTAAGCGCTTCCGATTTTGAGCTGCTAGAATCGATTGCTCCAGATTTGCGCTTTGTAACGATTACCTCTAAATCAGAGATCGCACTAGCCGCTAGTGGCAATATTCAGATCACGGTTAAACCAAGCGCTTACCAAAAATGCGCGCGTTGCTGGCATCACACGGAAGACGTTGGATCCCATTCAAAACATCCTGACTTATGTGGACGTTGTATTAGCAACCTAGATGGTGTGGGCGAAATTCGTCAATTTGCTTAGATATGGTCAAGGCTCACGCTCAAGTCAGTTCAAGTAAATGGTATGTGCTACTGGCCCTTGGTGTATTGATTGCTGATCAAATTACGAAGTGGTGGGCTCAAATAAGTCTGCCAATGGCACAGGCTGTTAAGGTCACTGATTTTTTGAACTGGTTCTTAATTTACAACCCAGGCGCTGCCTTTTCTTTCTTATCCCAAGCGGGTGGCTGGCAGCGCTGGTTTTTTACCGTAATTGGAATTGTTGCTGCCATCGTTATTGTTTGGCTCTTGCAAAAAAATACGCACGATCGTCCTTTTTGCCTTGCTCTATCTCTCATTCTTGGAGGCGCAATCGGGAATGTCTTGGATCGCCTTCTGTATGGTGCCGAGGTTGACTTTATTGATGTGCACTATGATGGATGGCACTGGCCAGCCTTCAATATCGCCGATAGCGCCATCTCAATTGGTGCTACATTAATTATTATCAATGAAATACGACGGGCCATTAAAGACCGCCCCTAGAGTCAAATCGATTTGGAACCCGCGCATGGCATCGTTAACGCATAAAAAAATTGTCTTAGGAATCTCCGGTGGAATCGCTGCGTATAAATCCGCTGAATTAGTTCGTGCTCTGATTCAAGAGGGTGCCGAGGTTCAAGTGGTGATGTCAGAATCCGCCATGCAATTCATTACACCCGTCACCATGCAAGCCCTTAGTGGCAAGCCGGTCTTTAGCAGTCAATGGGATGCACGGATTAGCAATAACATGGCGCACATTGAACTATCGCGTGGGGCCGATGCAATTTTGATCGCTCCTACTAGCGCAGATCTCATGGCAAAGCTATCGCTTGGTTTGGCGGATGATCTACTGACCACGATGTGCCTGGCGCGTGATTGCCCCCTGTTAATTGCGCCTGCCATGAATCTACAAATGTGGGCCCATCCAGCTACCCAACGGAGCGTGAAGCGGCTTCAAGACGATGGTATCGCGATCCTTGGCCCAGGTAGTGGTGACCAGGCTTGTGGAGAGGTTGGCATGGGTCGGATGCTTGAGCCATCGGAGTTATGCGAGCAATTGATTGCATTTTTTCAGCCACAGGTTTTAAGCGGTAAGCGGGTGCTCATTACGGCTGGTCCAACCTTTGAAGCCATCGACCCAGTCCGCGGTATTACGAATCTCAGTTCCGGAAAAATGGGTTTTGCGATTGCCCAAGCCGCCGTGGAGGCAGGTGCACAAGTCCATTTAATTGCTGGGCCCTGTGATCTATCAACCCCATTAGAGAGTACCGGACGAATCAAACGTACGAACGTGACGAGTGGCGAAGAGATGCATCGCGCCACTTTAGCTTCTGCAAATTGCGATGTATTTTTTGCGGTTGCTGCCGTTGCCGATTGGACCATTGCCAATCGTGCTCCACAGAAAATAAAGCGCCAGGAGCACCATTGCCAATCGTGCTCCACAGAAAATAAAGCGCCAGGAG
>CANHDS010000068.1 GCA_947459465.1 Burkholderiaceae bacterium
TGCTCACCTTTGTATTGAATGTAATCATCATAAGCAATAGTTTGTGCTCGAATAAAGCCGCGTTCGAAATCCGTATGGATCACCCCAGCAGCCTGCGGTGCAGTGTCGCCAATATGAATGGTCCAAGCTCGCACCTCTTTCACACCTGCGGTGAAGTAGGTTTGTAAACCCAATAAGCTATAGCCCGCCCGAATCACCCGATTAAGTCCTGGCTCACTCATTCCCAGATCAACCAAGAACTCCACTTTATCGGCATCCTCTAAATCGGCAATCTCTGCTTCAATCGCTGCACACACCGCAACGACTGGAGCATTCTCTTTTGCTGCATGCTGCTTCACCGCCTCGAGATGGGGATTATTTTCAAATCCATCTTCTTTCACGTTCGCCACATACATCGCTGGTTTAGCCGTAATTAAGCAAAACGGCTTAAGAAGAATCAACTCTTCCTTACTCAGACTCATAGCCCGTACCGGCAAGGCTTGATCCAGTTGTGCTTGAACCTTGGTGAGCACCGCAACCAAGGCCGCTGCTTCTTTATCGTTTCCTGATTTAGCTGCCTTAGAGTATCGCTGCAGAGCTTTCTCAACCGTACCTAAATCAGCCAAAGCCAATTCGGTATCGATCACTCCAATATCTGCAATTGGGTCTACCTTACCGCTGACATGAACCACATTGGCGTCTTCAAAACAACGCACGACGTGGGTAATCGCGTCGGTCTCCCGAATATTAGCCAAAAACTGATTGCCAAGACCCTCTCCCTTGGATGCACCAGCGACTAGGCCAGCAATATCGACAAACTCGACCGTTGCAGGAACAATACGCTCGGGGCTTACGATCTGCGCTAGGGTATTTAAACGAAGGTCTGGGACCTCAACCATACCCACATTGGGCTCAATCGTGCAAAACGGGTAGTTTTCGGCTGCAATTCCTGCCTTAGTTAGGGCATTAAACAGGGTGGATTTGCCTACATTCGGTAGGCCAACGATTCCGCATTTGAGTGACATGCCCACATTGTAAATGCGCTTGATTCGCTATCATCTTGGTATGCGTTCCCAAACTAGACCAAATCCCTCCCAACAGACCAATACCCAATATGACTTTGCGGTGGTTGGAGGCGGGATTGTGGGCAAAGCAAGCGCGCTTGCCATGGCGCAACTTGGCTACTCGGTAGTTCATATTGCACCGGATTTGCATCAGACGATTGCTCTTCGGCCCTCTTTTGGTCAACGAATCTATGCACTCTCACCGAGCACCAAACATCTTTTATCGGAACTAAACATTTGGGATGGACTTGACCATACTCGTATTCAACCAGTGCGCGATATGCGAATCTATGGTGATCGTGGTCAACAGAATGATCAGTTGCATTTCTCAGCCTTTGAAGCAGGCCGACCAGAGCTTGCCTGGATTGCTGAATCTGATCTGATTGAATCCACGCTAACTCAAGCGATTCGTTTTAGCAAACACTTACAAAGTATCGAGGCCAGTGTTGACGAGGTTCGGTTTGAGCCAAATACATCACCCATGCTTTCATTGAGCAATGGTCAAACCATCCAAACCAAACTGATCATCGCGGCTGACGGTGCGAACTCTCCTCTACGTCAGTCAGTTGGAATTGAAATCGATCAGCATTCCTATGAGCAACATGCAGTAGTTGCAAACTTTGCCTGCACAATTGCCCACCGCGAGACTGCTTACCAATGGTTCTTAGCAAATGGTGACATCTTGGCCATGCTTCCACTACCCCAACAGCACGTTTCAATGGTGCGGTCAACGCAAAACGAACATGCTAACCATTTATTGCAACTCAATAACAAGGCATGGTCAAACCAATTTGGAGCAGAAGTTCATGATCAACTCGGTGAGCTCCAACTGCAATCTACACCAGCAAGCTTTCCTCTGCGACGCATGAAGGCGCATCGCCTGATTGGTCCAGACTACGATCCCAAATTAATTTTGGTGGGCGATTCTGCACACGTTATGCACCCATTAGCCGGGCAAGGGCTCAATCTAGGTTTGCGGGATGTAGGGAGCCTACTCCAAATCATGAGGCATAAAGAATCGTATCGATCAGTCGATGATCGAGTATTGTTGCGTCGGTATGAGCGTGAGCGTGAGGGCGATACCACTTCACTTTTATGGCTAACCGATCGCCTAAAAAAATTATTTTCAGCACAAAGTCCCGTCGAAAAGGGATTGCGTAACTGGGGATTGGGAGTGGTTAATCGAAGTCATATGATCAAACGCCAACTCATTGAGCGCGCATTAGGAGAACAACTACATGGGTAGATTCATGCGCCAATTAGGTATTGCAATCGTCTTACTCAGTTTTTTTGGTTCGGTCGATGCTATGTCTGAAAAGCAAATCCGTACTGAGTTACAAAAACGCTTAGGGACCTCGGCTAATGTCCGCAATGTCATGCCATCGGTGATCCCCGGATTATTTGAAGTGCAAGTCAATAATGAAATTTTCTACACGGATAGTAAGGCTAGGTATTTAATCCAAGGCGAGATGATTGAACTTGCTACGGGTACAAATTTGACTGCTAAACGTCAAGAGGATATCAATCGAATCAAATGGTCAGAGCTTCCCCAAGCCAATGCCATCAAAATTGTTCGGGGTAATGGAAGTCGTCAAATTGCTGTCTTTTCCGATCCCAATTGTGGTTATTGCAAACGTTTAGAAAAAACCCTGCAACAGCTCGATAACGTCACCGTCTACAACTACCTCATTCCTATCTTATCAGCCGACTCAGCGCTAAAGTCTAAGCAAATTTGGTGTGCTGCCGATCAACAAAAGGCATGGAACGATTGGATGCTAGGTAACATCACGCCTAGTGGTAAATCAGATTGCGCCAATCCAATTGATAAGAATATGGCCATTGCAAAAACCTATGCAATTAATGGCACCCCAACTATTTTCTTCACCGACGGTAGTCGTTTCCCAGGCGCTGTCCAACTCTCCGATATTGAAAAAAAACTTGCCTCTTTAAAATAATTGATGATGGCTTTGGATTCCACTCCTGCAATTCAATACACGGTATGGCCTGCTGACCTCCATGGTCATCGCTTTACGGTTTCGCTGACCATTCATCATCCAGATCCTCAGGGGCAAGTTCTGCATATGCCTGCTTGGATACCAGGCAGCTATTTAATTCGGGACTTTAGTAAGCACATTGAGTCGATCGCAGCCTTTACTCTCCCCAGAAATCAGACCGAAGTAAAGAAAAAAATTGCCCTAGAGCGCCTTGATAATGATCGCTGGCGTATCCCCAAAGGCACTGGGCCTTGCGAGATTATCACTACGGTATACGCCTTTGATCAATCGGTTCGCACCGCTTACCTTGACCAAGAGCGAGGTTTTTTTAATCCCACTAGCCTCTGTCTCGCAGTTGAAGGTCGGGCCCACTTACCCTGCTCACTCGCTATTGCCCCACCACACGATCAGACGAATAAGCAATGGCAAGTGCAAACTACATTACGCCAAGTCAAGACCGATACATTCGGTTTTGGCTTTTATATGGCCAAAGATTATGCAGAGTTGATTGATCATCCGGTCGCGCTCGGACAGTTCGAGACGATCGAGTGGCAATCTTTTGGCACCCCTCACCGGATGGTCATTCAAGGGCTAACAAGTGAGCAATCAGAGCTACTTGATAAAAAACAGCTCGCTGACGACCTTCAACGAATCTGTGACGCCACAATACGCTTATTTGAACCACGCAAACCCAAAGCGCCATTTAAGCAATACGTATTCATCGTCAATGCTGCTCTCGATGGTTATGGAGGTCTCGAGCATCGCGACAGTACTGCTCTCTTATGTAAACGCGATCAATTACCCTACGGTGATCACAGCACTCAACGACCTAAAAAACCGTATGAGGAGTTTCTGGGACTCTGTAGTCATGAGTATTTTCATGCCTGGCTTGTCAAACGAATTCAGGCAAAAGCCTTTCAACCCTATCGCTTAAATGAACGCAACCACACCCGACTGTTGTGGCTGTTTGAGGGATTTACGAGCTACTATGATGACCTGCAACTCATACGTAGTGGGTGCATCAACATGGAGCGCTACTTGGAGCTAGTGGCTAACAATTGGAACGGGGTATTGCGCAATCCTGGCAGAACCAAACAAAGCGTAGCCGATAGCTCCTTTGATGCCTGGACCAAGTACTACCAAATGGATGAGAACACGCCTAATGCAGTGGTGAGTTACTACGCCAAAGGATCGCTCATCGCCCTGGGTCTGGATCTTTTAATTCGACAGTACTCAAGCCATCAACAATCACTTGATGATGTCATGCGGTATTTATGGAAAGAACATGGCAAAACTGCAGTCGGAATTAATCAATACGCACTCGATCTAGCAATTAGTTCAACGATTGGAATTGGCTTTAACAAAATCTGGCAACGCTTAAAGCGAGACTACATTGATGGTACGCAGGATCTTCCCTTGCAAATTTGGTTGCCCCAAATTGCCAACATCGAGCTAGCGCAAAAGCAAGCGAACTTTACTGAATCCATCAAACTAGCGCTTGGAATGCGCTATACCGATAGCAACGGCTGGATCAAAGTAACGCATGTGCTAGATGGTGGCATTGCCCAGCAGGCAGGGCTGGCTCCAAACGATCTGATTGGCAGCATCAATCAGCAACGCATCACCAGCACGAGAATGGATCAAGTACTCGGAAGTCTTGTGAACAGCAAGAAAATCACTTTCCATTACTTCCGACAAGATAAAGAGCATCAA
>CANHDS010000069.1 GCA_947459465.1 Burkholderiaceae bacterium
AGCTCCACCAGACTCGTTTGTCCGGCATCTGCAATCTCCTCGGGCCCGATGTAGACGTAGTCAGCTAGAACGTCGTTGGCCCGCGTAGGGGTTCGGGTTGCGGTCACAATTACCGGATCCACTGAGTTCTTGGCTGTGCTGACGGACACATTACCAGTTTGGGCACGAACGGTTTGATTTCCAAGTACGAGGGTTAAGGCCAGGGTAAGCATAGGTAGGCGCCATCGGTTGTTGACCCCCAAAAAGTTACGACAAGGTTGCATGACAAATTCCAAGTTGTAATGCCTGCCAACCTCCCCGTTAGCGGGCGATACAGAATTCGGAATAGGGATGAGCGTCAATGCGGGCGTGTGAGGGCCCTTTATTGGCGCGCGAAGGTCCCCGTTCACGAAATTCCACCTGTCTTGGCCGGTATCCGGGCTGGTGAACTTTAGATTTGGCCTTCCCATGCATTGATACACAGTGGCTTATCAAACCATAGCGCCAAATAGAAGGCGCATTCACTTACCGTTGCGGGGGCAGCACACGTTTGAGTAGTGTTTCCCGTTTAACCCAAATGCCATGCAAATGGGCACCACGACAGGTCCATATTACCCTATTTGTGACTAGGAATAACCCAAATATCTCAAGGCTTACAATAAGAGGTTCGATCAAGTATCGTAATGACCATATTAGACAGACATCCAGAGAAAAATCTAATTCGCCTGCAGCTTAGTCAAAACATTGTTTTGCGCAATTTAGACCCGGGCAGTATGGCTGAATTAGAGAGTTTTTTAGAGATATCGGATCTTAAGAAATCCGAGATCTTATTGCGCCAAGGTAACTATCAAATGGAGCAGTATTTTGTTCTTGATGGTATTTTGAAGCGCATTGTGTCAAGCGCTGACGCAAAAGAAATGATCCTACGCTTTGCGATTGAGCAGGACATCGAAACGAGTTATGCCGCTTGGCGCTTACAACGTGCCGCTCCTTACAGTATTGCCTCAGTGACTAAGGCTAGGGTAGCGCGGATGCCTCTTAAAAAGTGGGCTGAGTTTTTAGACAACCACCCAAAATTGAAAGAAAGTTTTGAGTTTGAGGTGATGCGTCTCATGAGTGAAATCATGGCGCACACCATTACATTGCACATGTTGGATGCCCCGGGGCGGGTCGAACGATTCTTGCGTAAATATGAAAACTTGTTTGACGTTTTACCCAAGAAAGAATTAGCCGCCTATCTCAATTTGTCACCCGAAACTCTGAGTCGCCTAAAAAGCAAACACAAAGAGCTATTTATATAAAATAAAAGGGTTTTTTCACTCATAAGGTAGGCGCTAACCCTAGGTTTTTATTGGATTTTAGGGGAAATTGACGAAAGTCAATGCCGAACCTACCCACGAGTCCTAAGATTCGTCTCAGTTCAACTGAGACTCTTTTATGGAGGCAATGTTGAAGATAACTAATCCCACGGAGAGAGACAACGTTATGTTGACAGCTACCAAAGAGCATTCTGCCAATATCGCTGCAGAAGAGACCCCATTAACCGATGGTTTCCATTTGGTGATCGATGCCCTGAAGGCCAACGATATCGATACCATTTTTGGACTAGTTGGAATTCCGATTACCGATTTAGCACGCTTAGCCCAAGCAGAAGGGATGCGTTTTATTGGATTTCGTCATGAGCAACATGCAGGCAATGCAGCTGCGATTGCTGGCTATATGACCCAAAAGCCTGGCATTTGCTTAACTGTTTCTGCCCCTGGATTTTTGAATGGATTGACCGCCCTCGCAAACGCAACTACCAACTGCTTTCCCATGATTCTCATTTCTGGATCAAGTGAGCGCGAGATTGTGGACTTGCAGCAAGGGGATTATGAGGAAATGGACCAGCTCAATGCTGCTAAGCCTTACGCAAAAGCGTCCTACCGTGTTAACAAAGCAGAAGATATTGCCATTGGTGTAGCTCGCGCTATTCGTGCCGCAGTATCGGGACGCCCAGGTGGTGTATACCTTGATCTGCCTGCGCAACTACTGGGACAAAGCATTCCCGCGCAAAAGGGCAAAGAGTCATTATTTCGTGTGATTGATGCAGCACCGAAACAGATTCCTGCTCCAGATGCCATCAAGCGCGCCATCGATGTATTGAAGAATGCGAAACGTCCATTGATTCTTTTGGGTAAAGGCGCAGCTTATGCGCAAGCCGATCAAGAGATCAAAGATTTGGTTGAGAAATCAGGCATTCCTTATTTGCCAATGTCGATGGCAAAAGGTTTGTTACCTGATACCCATCCACAATGCGCATCTGCAGCGCGTTCATTTGTATTGGCAGAAGCGGATACAGTGATGTTGGTTGGTGCTCGCTTGAATTGGCTATTAGCCCACGGCAAGGGTAAAACTTGGGGCAATCATTTGAAGAAATTTATTCAAATTGATATTGCTCCGACTGAAATCGATAGCAACGTTCCAATTGCAGCCCCTGTGATTGGTGATGTTGGCTCGTGTGTCACCGAGATCTTGAAACAAATTACAAGCGTTTCAAAACCAAGTGCTGAGTGGATCAACGCAATCAACGAGAAAAAAGACAAGAACATTGCCAAGATGGAGGAGACCCTCTCCAAGAATCCTTCCCCCATGAACTTCCACAGCGCATTGCGTGCGATTCGTGAGGTAGTGAAGGCCAATCCTGATGTCAATATCGTCAACGAAGGTGCTAATACGCTTGACTATGCTCGTAGCATCGTCAATATGTATAAGCCACGTAAGCGTTTTGACTCCGGTACTTGGGGCATTATGGGGATTGGTATGGGCTACGCCATCGGTGCAGCGGTTGTTAGCAAGCAGCCCGTCATTGCAATCGAGGGCGATAGTGCATTTGGGTTCAGTGGTATGGAGCTTGAAACCATCTGCCGTTACAACCTGCCAATCATCACGGTGGTATTTAACAACAACGGTGTTTATCGCGGTACCGATGTAAATCCTACTGGCGGTTCTGACGTTGCGCCAACCGTGTTTGTAAAGAATGCCCGTTATGACAAGATGATGGAGGCATTTGGCGGTGTTGGTTATAACGTCACCACTCCTGCTGAATTAACTGATGCATTGAACAAGTCATTAGCCTCTGGTAAGCCAACCGTTATTAATGCAGTAATTGATGAAACTGCTGGTACGGAGAGTGGCCGCTTGACCAATCTCAACCCAGCTTCTTCCGCAACTAAGAAGTAATGATTAATTGATATAAAGAGTCCAAAGGAGATTCAAGATGAGTAAACCACTAGACGGAATTCGGATTATCGATTTCACCCACGTACAAGCAGGCCCTGCTTGTACTCAGTTACTCGGCTTTTATGGTGCCGATGTGATTAAAGTAGAGCGCCCTGGCTCTGGCGATGTCACGCGCAGTCAGTTGCGCGATATTCCTGATGCCGATGCTTTGTATTTCACGATGCTCAATGGCAATAAGCGTTCGTTGACCTTAGATACCAAAACTCCTGAGGGCAAAGAAGTACTCGAAAAGTTGATTCGGGTTTCGGATGTGATGGTTGAGAACTTCGGACCAGGTGCATTAGATCGCATGGGTTTCTCATGGGATCGTATTATGGAATTGAACCCCAAGATGATTTTGGCATCGGTCAAAGGTTTCTCAGACGGTCACTCTTATGAGGATCTGAAAGTGTATGAGAACGTTGCGCAGTGTGCTGGTGGTGCAGCGTCGACCACCGGTTTCTGGGACGGTCCTCCCACTGTATCGGCTGCTGCATTGGGCGACAGTAATACGGGTATGCACTTAGCGATTGGTATCTTGACTGCTCTGATGCACCGTCAAAAGACAGGCAAAGGCCAGAAAGTGGCTTGCTCGATGCAAGACGCTGTATTAAACCTTTGCCGTGTGAAGTTGCGTGATCAACAGCGTTTGGATCGCGTCGGCTACCTCGAAGAGTATCCACAGTATCCTCATGGCAAATTTAGCGATGTCGTGCCCCGTGGCGGTAACGCTGGCGGCGGCGGTCAGCCTGGCTGGGTCTTAAAGTGCAAAGGTTGGGAAACCGATCCAAATGCCTATATTTATTTCACGATTCAGGGTCATGCTTGGGAGCCAATCACGAAGGCTCTTGGCAAGCCAGAGTGGGCAACCGATCCAGCATATATGACCGCACAAGCACGTCAGGATAAGATTTTTGACATCTTCGCGACCATTGAAGATTGGCTCAAAGACAAGACCAAGTACGAAGCCGTTGATATCTTGCGTAAGTTTGATATCCCCTGCGCTCCTGTACTTTCGATGAAAGAAATCGCCGCGTCCCCTGATTTACGTGCCAGTGGTTCCATTGTTGAGGTGGATCACAAAGTACGTGGTAAGTACCTCACGATCGGTAGCCCAATTAAGTTTTCTGATCTGAAGATTGATGTGAAGCCTTCCCCAGTATTGGGTGAGCACACCGATGAAGTGTTATCGGATCTTGGCTACAGCAAAGAGCAAATTGCTCAGCTGCATGCTGCAAAAGCTGTTTGATCCTTTTTGCTCTAAAGCAATGGCGCCCTCGGGCGCCATTTGTTTTTCAGAGGAATATGAATCATGAACCATGAGGTCGATCTTCATCAGCTCATGGACGTTATTGGTGATGCTGTCGTGGTCTCCAATGTGGCCGGCAAAATTATTTTGTGGAATCGCGCTGCCGAGGAGATGTTTGGGTATACCTCTGCAGAGGCATTGGGACAAAACCTCGACATCATTACGCCGGAACGATTTCGGGCGCGCCATTGGG
>CANHDS010000070.1 GCA_947459465.1 Burkholderiaceae bacterium
GTGCCGAGTCGCTACTTAGCGGTCGAACCGTTTGAACGGATCCCTTACCAAAGGTGGTTTTACCAATAATGGTGGCACGCTTGTAATCTTGGAGTGCGCCCGCAACGATTTCAGAAGCGGATGCAGAATACGCATTGACGAGAACCACCATTGGGATTTTCTTAAAAAGTGGCGGGACCTCATCAAGCGGATCAGTTGATTCATTCAATTTATACATGGCGGGAACCGCATTAAATACCTGCCGAGAATCAGGCGCTTGGCCTTTGGTAGAAACAATGATTGCGCCTGGAGGCAAGAAAGCAGCTGCAACACCAACCGCGCCTTGCAGTAGGCCGCCGCCGTTATTACGCAGATCCAATACTAGCCCTTTAAGAGCCGGATCTTTACTAGCAAGCTCCGCTAATTTTTTCGCAAGATCTGGAACGGTTCGTTCCTGAAAGCTGGTAATACGAACCCATGCAATATTGTTATCTACAATTTTTGCTCGAATGGATTGCACTTTAATTTCAGCGCGCGTGATGGTAACTGGAAAAGTGCGCTCTTCACTTTTTCTGAAAATGGTTAAAGTGATTTTCGTACCTGGTGTGCCGCGCATTGTTCGAACCGCTTTATCCAGCGACATACCCCGGACTGGTTTATCGTCTAAACGAGTGATGAGATCGCCAGCTTGAAGACCGGCTTTGGCAGCGGGTGAACCCTCAATTGGATTGAGAACTTTGACTAAACCGTCTTCAGAGGTGATCTCAATGCCGAGCCCAGCAAATTTACCAGCAGTTTGTTCTTGCATTTCTGCGAAGTCTTTTTTGTCGAGATAGGCGGAGTGTGGATCAAGACTGCTGACCATTCCTTTGACTGCATCCGTGAGTAGCTGCTTATCATCGATGGGCTCTACATACTCACGTTTAATTTGACCAAAAACGTTTGAAAGGGTACGCAATTCCTCGAGTGGCAAGGTACTTGTACCCTGCTGCGCGGTCGCAGAGAACTGGATGGTTGCCGCAATTCCGGCAATCAAACCAATACTAATAAGGACGATATTTCTAAATAACTGACGCATTTAGCTATTTTGCCTCTAAATAGAAATGTTGTATTGGGCGAAGCGAATCATCCAGTTCATAAATGAGGGGGTTACCGTTGGGTATATTGACATCCATAATAGCCTCATCCGATACCTGATCAATATGTTTCATTAGGGCGCGGATACTATTGCCGTGGGCGACCAAAATGACCCGCTTTCCAAGTTTGAGGGCGGGGGCGATTGACTCATTCCAAAGGGGCAGAACTCGGACTACTGTGTCTTTTAGGCACTCCCCATGCGGAATATCCGTGGGATTAAGCTTGGTATAGCGGGGATCCTTGGCTAACTCTGTACGCTGGTCAGTGTTTAATGGGGGTGGGGCAATTGCATAAGAGCGCCGCCAGATATGCACTTGTTCATCCCCAAATTTGGCTGCAGTCTCGGCCTTATTGAGCCCAGTCAGCGCGCCATAGTGCCGCTCGTTTAGTCTCCAGCTATGGACGACCGGAACCCACATCAGGTCCATCACGTCTTGGATATTCCATAAGGTTCGAATAGCACGTTTTAAAACTGATGTGTAGGCAATATCAAAGTCATAGCCAGCAGCCTTTAATAATTGACCTGCTTGCTGGGATTGCTCCACACCTGTTGGGGTGAGGTCGATATCGGCCCATCCAGTAAATCGATTTTCAAGATTCCAGGCGCATTGTCCATGGCGGACTAGGATGAGTTGTTTCATAGATGCATTCTATAATCTGACAATGGACTTCTTCGCTCAAACAGACAACCTCGTATTGGCCGCCTTAATGATCATTTCGGGCACGGCCTTATTTATGCCAACATTATCAACCCTAATTAGTGGCAAAGGCCTAACGCCCACGGATGCCACCATTTGGATTAACCGTCGTAAGGCCAATGTGATCGATTTACGACCCGAGGAAGATTTTAAATTAGGCCATTTACCAAATGCCAAAAATATCGCTCTCGAGAGCTTAGGTACTAGCCTGAAAACCATGAAAATCGATCAAAAATATCCTGTCGTGGTGATTGGACGGGGTCCAGCTCATTCTCAAAAAGCAGCGAAAGAGCTTCGCAGTCTTGGATACTCCGAAGTAGGCGTCTTAGAGGGTGGGATCGCCGCCTGGCAAACTTCTGGATTGCCGCTTGTCAAATCCTAACGAGGAAGCGATGCCAGACGTTCTCATGTATAGCACCCGTATTTGCCCTTACTGTGTGATGGCAGAAAAACTTTTACAGAAAAAGGGTGTTCAGAATCTACAAAAGATCTTGATTGATGTTGATCCAGCCAGGCGAGATGAGATGATGAATCGCACGGGTCGTCGCACCGTTCCACAAATTTATATCGGTGACCGTCATATTGGTGGTTACGATGATTTAGCAGCATTGGATCGTGCAGGTGGTCTTGATCCGCTTTTAGCCTAAACATTTCTATTTGGAAAGAGAGTTTTTATGAGTGATGCTGCAACGAATTCAGCAACGGGTTCAAACGATCCTTCGTTTGTTATTCAACGCGTCTATCTTAAAGATTTATCGCTCGAGCAACCCAATGCCCCTGGCATTTTGTTGGTTGCCAGTGAGCCACAGATACAGGTGGAGTTGGATATTGCAGTCGATCGTTTAACTGATGAGTTGTTTGAGGTTGCGCTATTAAGCACAGTGACAGCTCGCGTAGAAGGTAAGGTCATGTTTTTGGTCGAAGCCAAGCAAGCTGGTATTTTTGAGTTTAAAAATATTCCACCCGAGCAAATTGATCCAATGCTTGGCATTACTTGTCCAACCATCATTTTTCCTTATTTGCGTTCGAATGTGGCTGACATTATCAGTCGCGCTGGCTTTCAGCCTATTCACCTGGCCGATATTAATTTTCATGGAATGTATGAGCACCGTTTGGCTCAGGCTCAAGCAGCTCAGGGCGCCCCAGCCGCTAATGGTGACGCAGAGAGCAAAATTATTTTGCCCAACTAATGAATATTTCGGTCCTAGGAGCAGGAGCATGGGGTACAGCCATTGCTATATCCGCTGCTAGTCACCACTCAGTTTATTTATGGGCACGCAACCCAAATGCAGCCAATGCCCTGCGTAGGGACCATGAAAATAAACAGTATTTACCAGCTGTTACCATTCCTAATCAGTTAGTCATTGATTCAGATTTTGATAAAGCCATTAGTCGATTAGGTCCAGATGATTTATTGGTCATTGCGACCCCAATGGCTGGATTAGCAAATACGGTAGCAGATGTTTTTAAAAAGGCTGATCACACCTTTAATATTCTGTGGCTTTGCAAAGGGCTTGAACCGAAAACCTCCCTACTTCCCCACCAAGTGGTCGGGCGCGAGCAAGAGCGGTATGCTGCTCACGCACATGCAACCGGTGTTTTATCGGGCCCAAGCTTTGCGCGTGAAGTTGGCGAAGGCTTGCCCTGCGCACTGACTGTTGCAAGCACTGAATCAGAATTTTGTCAGTGCGTACAAACTGCATTTCACCATGGAAATATTCGGGTGTATGCAAGCGATGATCTCATTGGTGTCGAACTTGGTGGTGCAGTGAAAAATGTATTAGCAATCGCTGCTGGAATTGGTGATGGCTTGGGATTGGGTATGAATGCCCGCGCCGCTCTATTAACTCGAGGCTTAGCAGAAATGATGCGGCTGGTTAAGGCCGTTGGTGGCAAGAGTGAGACCTGCATGGGGCTTGCTGGTTTGGGCGATCTCATTTTGACCGCAACCGGTGATTTATCACGTAACCGACGTGTGGGCCTGTCGCTTGCCGCTGGCGAGCCTTTAGATCGCGTGCTTGCGGCACTTGGTCATGTAGCTGAGGGTGTCTTGTGCGCTCAAGCTGTGAGTGATTTGGCCAAACAGCATTTCGTTGATATGCCCATTTGTACGACGGTTAGTCATGTGCTCAATGGCCAACTAAGTCCTGAAGAAGGTGTTCGGACCTTAATGGGTCGCGAGCCAAAGTCCGAAACTTAAACGCCGCCCTGAAATTGGTGTTGGCGCCATGCTTCATAAACCACGACTGCCACTGAGTTTGACAGATTTAAGCTACGGCTATTGGTAAGCATTGCAAGCCGTAGATGGTTCTTGCGAGGAATGTCAGCGCGCACCTGATCACTAATTCCTTTGGTCTCCGATCCAAATACAAAGTAATCATTTTTATGAAATTCTGTATGAAGAAGCGAAGTTTGACCTTTGGTCGTTAGAGCAAATACGCGTTGGAGATTGGCTTTGGTACTTACCAAAAAATCAGACCAACTCTCATGGAGTTTGAGATTGGCAAACTCATGGTAGTCCAGGCCTGCCCGCTTTAATTTAGAGTGCTCAAGAGGAAACCCAAGTGGCTTGATGAGATGCAATTGCGCACCGGTATTGGCGCATAGACGGATGATATTTCCGGTATTAGGCGGGATTTCGGGTTCAAATAAAACAACATTAAACATAACAACATCATATTGCACCTAAGTCTTCCAAGGTGGTGTACGAAATATGGTCCATGCTGTTACCCGATTTGCACCAGACCGCTTGAGGGTTGCTGCCAAGGAATGGATGGTTGAGCCTGTGGTCATCACATCATCAACAATCAAGACATGTTGATCTCTGAAAATAGAAGCCGCTCCTTCTTTCAACGAGTAACGTGCTTGCATCGTTGCAGTTCGTTGAGCGCGGCCAAGGCTTGCTTGTGGGACATGCCTTTCTTGGCA
>CANHDS010000071.1 GCA_947459465.1 Burkholderiaceae bacterium
TCTTAGATCGATTGCAAGAGGGTGGACTGATGAGCGCAGAAGAAATTGAAGCGCTCAAATCTGCGTATGTGTTCTTAAGGCGACTAGAGCATCGGATACAAATTTGGGAAGATCAGCAGACGCACTACTTACCCGAACACGATGATGCGAGAACCCAAGTAGCACAAGCCATGGCGGGACCCAATCAAGAGGGTAATCTTGATGAGTTTATGGGCGTATTAGCTAACCATCAAAATCAGGTGGCGCGCTATTTTGAAAAGGCATTTGCTTTGGATGAGAGCACCCGTTTACAAATTGATGCAAATGATGCGACTTGGCAACCTAACGCGACTACTTTTCCGAAGACCAATGAACGGTGGAGCGTATGGCAAGAGAGCTCGCGTGCAAAATCTCTTCCAGAGAAAAGTCGCTTAACGATACGTGGGTTGTTAAAAAAAGCAGCGCATGATATTGAGGCTGATCATCCAGACGATGCGGATCAAACTCTCTTACGCTTTTTTGATCTACTCGAGGCGATTTGCCGTCGCAGCGCCTATCTATCGATACTGGCTGAAAACTCTAATGCTCTACAAAAAGTATTGATGCTCCTCAATGCCTCACAGTGGGCCGCTCAATACTTAGCCAGACATCCTCATTTATTAGACGATCTGTTATCGGCCAATGCGCAATCTGAGCTGATTCATGACCCTGAGAGTTACTGGCGTAAAGTAAAAGTAAATCTTGATCTGCGTTTAGATGACGCCCTTGCAGATGGGGCGAGCCCAGATCATGCCATGGATATCCTGCGAGTAACGCATCACACAGAAACTTTTCTGATTCTCTTGGCGGATTTGGGAATTGGTGCTCCGAAAGGCCTCACTGTTGAGCGAGTGAGCGATCGTTTATCAGCCCTAGCCGATTTGATTTTGCAGGCAACGTATGAGCGCGTTTGGCCAGCGGTTTCTGAGAAATTTAATCTCGATCCTGAACATCAACCACCATTTGCAGTAATTGCCTATGGCAAATTAGGCGGAAAAGAGTTGGGCTACGCCTCGGATCTCGACCTAGTCTTTTTGTATGACGCATCTCCAACAGATTATGCTGCCCAAGAAATTTATTCGGTTCTTGGTAAGCGTATGATTAATTGGTTAACTACCTTGACTGCTGCCGGTACTCTATTTGAGATTGATACGCGCCTGCGCCCAAATGGAGCAGCCGGATTTTTGGTAACTAGCCTGGACTCCTTTCGACGCTATCAATTACGCGAGGGCGATAACACTGCTTGGGTTTGGGAACATCAAGCGATCTCTCGGGCGCGTTTTGCTGCAGGGGATCCAAAGGTGGGGTCGCAATTTGAAGAGATTCGTAATGAAGTTCTCTCCCGCGAGCGAAATTTATCGGATCTTCAGCGAGAGATTGTGGAGATGCGCCACAAGGTCCATGCAGGCCACCCCAATCCATCGAATGATTTTGATTTAAAGCATGATCCTGGTGGCATGGTTGATATTGAATTCATGGTTCAGTATTTTGTACTAGCGCATGCTCGCCAATACCCTGATTTATTAGGTAATCTGGGTAATATTGCTCTTTTAGGAATTGCCGCAAAGCACCAATTGATCACTGAGATTGATGCAATTGAAATTGGTAATGCCTACCGAATGTTTCGGGCTCAACAACATCGATTGCGTCTGGATGGCGCAGAAAAAATTCGCATATCGATTGGTGAGCATCCAGATTTTGCAAAAGCAAAAGCCTGTGTAACCAAACTTTGGGAGACCGTATTTGGTGCCCCCTCGCAATCGTTTTAAGCAAGCTTACGTCTGGTTTAGTAATTCTCTAGCGTGTCGCCGGGAAGTGTCAGTAATAGAAGTGCCGCCTAGCATTCGAGCGATTTCTTCAATGCGTTCGTGACGATTTAAATTCTTTACATCGGATTGGGTTTTGCCATCCAATGATTGTTTAGTAACCTTGAAGTGATGATCGCCTTGAGCTGCTACCTGCGCTAGATGGGTGACGCAAAGAATTTGATGGGATCCCCCTAATTGTTTTAAAAGCTCACCAACGGTTTGGGCGACTGCCCCTCCAATTCCGGAATCCACTTCATCAAAGATGAGGGTTGGGGTAAAGCTCGCCTTACTCGTGATCACACTAATGGCTAGGCTAATTCGCGCTAGCTCCCCGCCGGACGCGACCTTGGCTAAAGGTTTTGGAGTACTACCGCTGTGGGCTGCGATAAGAAATTCAATTTGATCGATTCCGTGACTACTGGCCTCACATGGAGTTACAAGTACTTGTAACTGACCTCCTGTCATGGCTAGGTGCTGCATTGCATGACTGACCGCTTGGCTTAACTCGGCCGCTGCTTGTTGGCGGCGCTTTGATAAATCCTTAGCTTGTTTTAGGAAGTCGGACTCTTGAACCTTAAGTTTTTGGCGCAAAGCTTCAATATCTTGCGCTGCCGTGAAGGCCGCTAATTTTTCTTGGGCACTGATCCAGAGTTCGGGTAACTGCTCGGGGTTAACTTTGTACTTTCGAGCTGCAGAATGGAGAACCTGCATTCGCGCCTCGAGTTCTGCGAGTTTATCTGGATCCAAATCCATTTTTTGTCGGTATCGATTTAAGCCATGAATTGCCTCGTCAATTTGAATTTGAGCATTACTGAGGCTTTCGTTGATTTGATTCAAATTTGGATCATGCTTTACTAAATCATCGATAGCATGCTGAGCTCGATTGAGTTGCGACTCAATTGAATACTCGGCTTCGCTTAAGGTATCAATAGCCAGCTCAATCCCCTGAATAATCTTGGCAGCATTGGCTAGTCGAGCATGCGAAGTTTGGATTTTTTCCCACTCAAGTGCTTGCGGTGCAATTTCATCAAGCTCATCGAGTTGCCATTGAAGACGTTCTTGCTCGCGTTGTAAATCAGCACCTGCCGCCTCGGCCTGCTGTAACTGTTTGGAGGTGGCGTTCATCGTCTGATACGCTTGCGCCACTTTTGCTACTTGATCATGAAGATTGGCGTGTCGATCGAGCAGTTCACGTTGCGCACCTGTTTTAAGAAGAAGCTGGTGTGCGTGTTGCCCATGAATATCGACTAGACGATCACCTAGCTCGCGTAATTGACTTAACGAAGCGGCCCCACCATTGATGTAGGCTTTGCTTCGACCCGAATGATCGATACTTCGTTTAATCACAATGCGATGATCATCCTCGAGCAGAAAATCAGCCTCGCGTAACCATGCTTCAATCTCTTTTTGTAAATGGTCTTCGACCTGAAAAATAGCAGCGATCTCTGCGCGTTGGCAGCCTTCGCGAATTTGACTGGTATCGGCCCGCTCTCCTAGCGCCAGGGCTAGGGCATCGAGCAAAATTGATTTTCCTGCACCGGTCTCTCCAGTTAAGACACTGAACCCCGACGAAAAATCAAGTTCTAGGTGATCCACGATTACGAAATCATGCAATGCTAATGATTGAAGCATGTTGATCGAGTCAGATTAAAACGTGGAAGGATACTCGTTCCAGTGCAATTTTTCTCTTAGAGTCTGGTAGTCACTGTGCCCCAGTGGATGAAGGAGGGAGATGAATTTATCAGAGAGCTTCACCTCAACCCGATCACCAATTTGTAATTTGGTCAACGATTGCATGTCGAAGTTGACAATCACTTCCCGTCCACCAGCAACTTCAATCGTGATCTGGGATTCCTGTGCCAATACGATGGGTCGATTTGACAGGGCGTGGGGGGCAATCGGTACCAGCACAATGCCCGGAACTCGAGGGTGCAAAATGGGACCACCTGCTGAAAGGGCATATGCAGTTGAACCAGTTGGCGTGGACACGATTAGACCGTCAGAGCGCTGGTTGTACATGAACGAGCCATTTACATCAACTTTCAGCTCTACCATTCCTGAGAGTCCAGAGCGATTGACGACTACATCGTTTAATGCCAAGCCCCGATGAATCTCTTGATCATTACGCCAGACGCTGGCCTCAAGGAGTGAGCGTTCATCAATTTCATAATGGCCATCAATCATGGGGGGTAGCACAGATTTGGCATTCTCAAATGGGATGTCGGTCATATAACCTAAGCGCCCCATGTTGATGCCAAGGAGGGGCACCCCCGTACCAGCGATTTGGCGACCTATGCCGAGCATCGTGCCATCACCACCCAAAATAACCGCTAAATCCGTGGATTTTTGGAAATCCTGTAGCTGGATAATCTGCAAATTCGTAGATGGCAAGTGGGTGGCGGTTGATGCCTCAATACTGAGCTCGCAGCCATGATTTGTGAGGATTTGGGCCAATTCTTGTAAATGCTGCCCAATACCTTCGGCTTGGTGCTTACCCACGAGGGTTACGCGCCTAAATTTCTTCTGCAAGGGTTTGCTTGATGGGCTTAACATATGACGATTAAACCATAGGCATAAAATTACTCCAATCATGGATGATCGCTCAAAAGTTCTGCTTAAAACCTTAATCGAGAGATATATCGAAGAGGGCCAGCCAGTAGGCTCGCGCACCCTGTCACGCTTTTCAGGACTAGATCTCTCGGCAGCGACCATTCGGAATGTGATGGCCGATCTTGAGGACCTCGGTTTAGTAACGAGCCCCCATACCTCGGCTGGACGAATTCCAACCCCACGGGGTTACCGTTTGTTTGTCGATACGATGTTGACGATTCGACCACTAGAGGAGCTGGCTTCCAAGCAAGTTGAGCAATCGCTCTATCCGGACTCCCCTCAAAAGGTAATTAGTTCTGCA
>CANHDS010000072.1 GCA_947459465.1 Burkholderiaceae bacterium
CAAAAGAAAGGGTATACGTTTATCCATCCTTTTGATGATCCAGATGTCATTGCTGGTCAGGGTACCATCGCCAAAGAAATCCTAGACGAACATCCCGAGCCGATTGATGCGATTTTTGTTGCGATCGGTGGTGGCGGACTAATTTCTGGAATTGGCGCTTACATCAAAGCGGTGCGACCCAAAATTAAAGTCATTGGGGTACAAACGATCGATTCAGACGCCATGAAACAGTCCTTAGAACTGGGAAAGCGTGTTGAGCTTAAAGAAGTTGGTTTGTTCTCAGATGGTACCGCTGTCAAGCAGGTTGGTAAGGAGACCTTTAAGATCTGCCAACACGTCATTGACGACATTGTCTTAGTCGATACCGATGAGATCTGCGCTGCGATTAATGACGTTTTTACTGATACTCGCAGTATTTTAGAACCAGCGGGTGCACTAGCAATCGCGGGTCTGAAAAAATATGTTGAGAAACATCGCCTTAAAAAGAAAACATTGGTAGCGATTGCGTGTGGTGCCAACATGAACTTTAGTCGTTTGCGATTTGTGGCTGAACGTGCGGATGTAGGTGAATTTCGTGAGGCAATCTTTGCGGTCACTATTCCAGAAGAGCGCGGATCGTTTAAAGCCTTTTGCAAAATGCTCGGTAAACGCAATGTCACTGAATTTAACTATCGAATTGCACATCAGGATCAAGCACATATTTTTGTTGGCATTGGAACCCAACGCGCGGGGGATAACAAAACGATCGCCAGCGCATTTCGTAAGGCTGGTTTTGCAACCATCGATCTAAGCCATGATGAGCTGGCAAAAACCCATCTGCGACACATGGTCGGCGGGAGTTCTGCTTTGGCGAAGGATGAGCTACTCTATCGCTTTGAATTTCCGGAGCGCCCAGGTGCTCTCATGCGCTTTCTCGACAGTCTGGCCCCCAACTGGAATATCAGCTTGTTTCATTACCGGAATCACGGGGCAGATTATGGACAAATCTTATTAGGCATCCAAGTACCCAAGAATGAGCAGTCTGCCTTTAAACAATTTTTGACCACTTTGGGCTATCCTCATTGGGATGAAAGTAAAAATCCTGCTTACCGCCTATTCTTAAAATAAGATGTCTTATACCCTCGCTGGAAAACTAGTCGTTGCTATTTCATCGAGAGCACTCTTTGATTTTGAAGAGGAAAACCGCCTGTTTGAACAAAGTGATGACAGTGCCTACATGAAACTACAGCTAGAACGCCTAGCGATTCCAGCGCAAGTGGGCGTTGCTTTTCCTCTAGTAAAAAAATTACTTCGCTTTAATCAAGATCAGCCGCGCGTCGAAGTTGTGATCCTGTCGCGTAATGACCCAGTCAGCGGCTTACGCGTATTTCGTTCTGCCAAACACCATGGGCTTAGTATTGAACGAGGGGTCTTTACCCGAGGAAGACCGCCTTATCACTACTTAAAATCGTTACAAGCGAACCTTTTTTTATCCGCCAATGAGGAAGATGTGCGTGCTACTTTAGACGCCGGGTTTCCGGCAGCACGGGTCTACCCAGAATCAACCAAAATGGCCGAGAATAACCCCAATGAAATTCGTATCGCCTTTGACGGTGATGCTGTTTTATTTTCGGACGAAGCCGAACAGGTTTTTCAAGATCAAGGCCTAAAGGCGTTTGTCGATCATGAAAGTCAGCGCGCCGCTATTCCATTGCCACCAGGACCCTTTAAACCACTGCTTGCAGCCCTTCATCAACTGCAAGCCGAATCGGAACCTAAAAATGAAATGCGGATTCGTACAGCTTTAGTAACAGCCCGCTCCGCACCAGCCCATGAGCGCGCCATTCGTACGTTGATGAATTGGGGGATTGATGTTGATGAGGCAATGTTTCTCGGGGGGCTGTCCAAGCGTGAATTTCTGAAAGAGTTTGAGCCTGACTTTTTCTTCGATGACCAGACAGGTCATTGCAACGCCGCTTCCAGTGTTGCTCCGACTGGACATGTGATCTCTGGGGTCAGTAACATCAATCGGTCCAAGACCTAAATTCCGATGACTGAATTTGTTCTCGGTCAGCAAAGCACCTATCCCGATCACTATGACCCGGGTTTACTCTTCCCCATTGCTCGCGCTGAAAATCGCAAGAAACTTGGAATTACAGAAGGATCACGTTTACCATTTCTGGGGATCGATCTTTGGAATGCATTTGAACTAAGCTGGCTAAATCCTAAAGGTAAACCGCAAATCGCACTAGCTGAATTTACGATTCCGGCCGAGTCCCCATTCATGATTGAGTCAAAGTCATTGAAACTTTATCTCAATAGCCTTAATCAACATCCCTTTGAAAATAGTAATGCAGTACGCGAGTGCCTGAGCCATGATTTAGCTTCGGCTCTTGGTAGTTCATTACAAATCAAACTGCTTGACCCATCCCAGATACAAGACCACAAAAAATACCCACTCATGCAAGAGTTAGATGGCCAACTTCTTGATCGTCTGGATATTGAAGTGAATCAAACACAAATTGCTGACCCAGTTCTTCTAAGTGCTGATCAAAACTCAGCCCCAATCACGCAAACTTTGGTTTCGCATTTACTCAAATCCAATTGCCCAGTCACAGGCCAACCGGATTGGGCCAGCGTACAAATTCATTATCAGGGTCGACCGATTGATGAGGAAGGTCTTTTGCGTTATTTAATTGGCTTTCGCCAACTTGGAGAATTTCATGAACACTGCGTGGAAAAAATCTTTTGCGATCTAAAGAGTCGCTGCCAACCTGAAAAGCTCTCAGTTTATGCCCGCTACACCCGACGAGGTGGTCTAGATATCAATCCATTTCGTGCAGATTTCAATGCTGCCTGGCCCAACAATATTCGTCACGCCAGGCAGTAATGTTAGAACGGAATATCGTCATCCATTGCATCAAGCGCACTAGCGCCTGGGCTTGATGAACTCTCAGCAGGCTTCGAACGACCACTCGAAGATTCATCTCCAGAGCCTGCCATTCGTGCGCCAAGCATTTGCATGCTGTCAGCAATGATCTCAGTGGAGTACTTTTCTTGTCCACTTTGATCCGTCCACTTACGAGTCCGCAAGCGGCCCTCGACATAAACCTGTGAACCTTTTTTTAAATATTGACCAGCAATTTCAGCAAGCTTACCGAAGAAGGCAATACGATGCCATTCGGTATTCTCTTTCATCTCACCAGTTTGCTTATCTTTATAGCGATCCGATGTTGCAACTGAAATATTGGTGACGGCGTCACCGCTGGGCATATACCGAGTTTCTGGGTCACGCCCAACATTACCAACGATGATGACTTTATTGACTGAAGCCATTTTGTCTCCCGAAGAAAATTAATAAAAAGTGTGGCTAAAGCTACTTTGCGGTTTGCGACGATGGAATATCACGCATTGGCCATGCAATTATAAGCCAGGCAATAATCAAAGCAATGCCTCCAATAAATACTGAGAGGTTGCCAAAGACCTGCATCAGTAATCCGCCAAGGGCTGCCCCAGTAAATAATCCTACAGACTGAGTCGTGTTGTAGATACCTAATGCTGCTCCTTTTTCATTTTTAGCCCAACGCGATACCATCGAGGGTTGTAAGGCTTCGAGTAAATTAAATCCGACAAAGTAAATCAATAGTGCACTAACAATGACTGTAGTGGAATGTGCTTGCAGGAAAATGATTTGCGCAAGTAACAAGATGACAACGGATGTTAGCAACACAACCCGTAATTTCTTTTTCTTTTCTCCATAAATAATGCCTGGTAACATCAAAAAGAATGAAATAACCACAACCGGAAAATAAACTTTCCAATGATCATCTAAGGGCAGGCCCGCATCCACGAGTAACCTCGGGACAACTAGAAACATTGCAACTTGCGTGGCATTTAAAACAAACACTCCCACATTGAGCCGAAATAATTCAGGTCTTAGAAAAATTTGCATCAGCGGCTGATGCTCGCCTCGTATTTGCTTCGGAGGACTTGGCACCATGAGCCAAGCAACGAAGAACCCAATCAACCCTAACAATGCGAGTAATAAAAACATGCCGTCAAGGCCAATGGCTCGATAAATCGGGGTGGCGATTACCAAAGAAAGGGCAAAGGAGAAGCCAATGCTGCCGCCTACGATGGCCATTGCTGCAGTTCTCACTTGCTCACGCGTTAAATCGGCAACCCAGGCTGATACTGCAGCGGATATAGCCCCAGCTCCCATCAATCCTCGGCCAATCGCGATCCACAGCAAATCATCTCGACTGGCAGCGATCAAGGCGCCGGCTATGAATAAGCTCAGTCCCCATAAAACCACAGGTTTACGACCCACCCGATCGGACAAGATCCCGAGTGGAATATGGAAAAGAGCCTGAACAATATTGAAAATGCCTAGGGCTAAACCAACCCATAAAGCGTTCTCTCCTCCGGGCAAATCCCTAGCGTGCAAGGAGAAAACGGGTAATAGCAAAAAAAGGCCCAGCATCCGCAAGCCAAAGATGCCTGCTAGAGCAAGGGTTGAGCGAAGTTCGGAAGAGTTCATGGGAAAAGGCTATATTAACAAGTTACGCTAAAAAATCATGAATAACGAAATCAAAATCCGTGGGGCCCGAACCCACAACCTAAAAAATATCAATCTAGATATTCCGCGAGAAAAGCTTGTGGTCTTAACCGGCTTATCCGGTTCAGGGAAAAGTTCCTTAGCATTTGACACGCTCTACGCTGAAGGCCAGCGCCGCTATGTTGAATC
>CANHDS010000073.1 GCA_947459465.1 Burkholderiaceae bacterium
ACGTTAGATACTGCAGTAGTCAATGCCAAAAACGATCCTCACTTTGTCGGTATTGGTGAAATTGGTCTGGATTACTTTGTCGCTGAGCTGGATCCACATCGACAAGCATTCTTTTTTCATGCACAACTGGATTTGGCCCAAGAACATCAATTACCAGTGATTTTGCATGTCCGACGCTCTCAAGACATGATTTTGAAGGCCCTTCGTCAACGAACCTTGAGGGGTGGCATTGCCCATGCATTTAATGGCAGCTTTCAGCAGGCTAAGCAATTTATTGATTTGGGATTCAAGTTAGGTTTTGGAGGCGCAGCGACCTATGAGCGTGCTTTACAAATACGCAGATTGATTCAAGAGCTACCAATCGATGCCATCGTAACCGAAACCGATTCACCGGATATTCCACCAGCATGGTTACGCTCCGAACGCGAGCGACGTAATGAGCCAGCATTTTTACCTCGCATTGCACAGACATTAGCCGAAGTTCGAGGTGTGCAACCAGACTTTCTTTCACAAGCAGTTATCCAAAATATAAGTCAGGCCCTACCGCGCTGGGGCCAACTTCTGAGCCGATAAGGTGTTACGTATTGCAATCACGGCATGGATTGCCGGAGGATCAGCTTTTCTCTTTTTACCCAACTTACCGAATTACGGCGTAGAAGTCAGCATTCTTTTTGGAATCCTGTTACTCATCGTTGGATATTATTTACGAGATCGAATTCATAGCATCTCGCTCTTCGCAGTAGTGCTAGCCTGCGGATTGCTGGGGTGGGGCTACCATTTTCATTATGCAAAAGAAAGGCTTGCATCGTCTTTGCCAATTGCTCTTGAAGATCAGGAATTAACGATTCGAGGATATATCGATCAACTACCAAGTGGTGATCATCAGCACCAGCGTTTTGCCTTTGAGGTAGCTGACTGGAATGGTACCCAATCTGAGCCCTTGCCAAGAAAAATTTACTTAAGCTGGAGCGGGGCGTGGCAAAAAAATCTCTCGATTCCGGAGCTTGCCCCCGGTGAGGAATGGCAATTTGTTGTCAAACTTAAAAGACCGCATACCTTAATGAATGACCATGGCTTTGATTTCGAGCGATGGATGTTTCATCAAGGTTTTGGGGCGCATGGCTCGGTTAGGTCAGGTCAGCGAATTCAAGAGTTTCGATGGATTTCATTGAAAACGGCTGTAGAGTATCAGCGTTGGCGATTACGCAATAAGATGAAGGCCGCTCTAGGTTCATCGGCGCCATATGTTGGAGTCCTAATTGCTTTGGTGATTGGGGATCAAAATGCCATTGCGCAATCGGATTGGCGCATATTTAATGCCACTGGCGTTGGACATTTGATATCAATATCGGGTTTGCATGTCACGATGCTCTCTGGATTAGGCGCCATGTTGGGAGCATGGCTATGGCGACGTCGCGAATGGCCGCTTTTAATACCCGTTCAAAAAATAGCAGCTAGCACCGGCTTACTTACCGCTTTCTTATATGCTTGGTTAGCTGGATTTCAAATTCCTGCCCAACGAACCCTCTACATGGTTGGGATTGTGGCTTTTGCGCTCTGGACCTCCCGCATTCCACGAGCCTTTGATATTTGGTGGATTGCACTCTTGCTGGTTCTGGTAATTGATCCCATGGCTCCTTACACCCCAGGATTTTGGCTATCGTTTGGAGCAGTGGCGATCATTTTGTATGGCATGGGCTCATCATCTAGTCTCATTGGCATTCCGAATGGGAGCGAGTGGGAACGAGGGCGACTCGAGCGGCTCAAACAAGCCTTTTTCGAATCCTGTCGCTTGCAATGGATTGTGACCATTGCGCTAATACCGTGTACTTTGTATTGGTTTTACCAAGTATCCATCGTATCGCCATTCGCTAATGCACTGGCGATTCCAGTGATTAGTTTTATCGTTACCCCCTTAGCGATTGCTGGAGCAATTCTTCCAGAATGGATTGCAACAATCCTTCTTCAGTTTGCGCATGGGGCAATGGAGTGGACCGCAAAATATCTGAATTGGCTTGCTGAATTTGACTGGGCAGTTTATTGGTCCCACCAACCAACCCTATGGGCAATGGCTTTGTCGTCTGTAGGGATCTATTGGCACATTCGTCCGGGTCCGATGACAAGTCATTTAAAAAGGCGGTTCTTAGGATTCGTTTTGTGCGCCCCTTTATTTTGGAAATCCACCCAGACCATCGATAGTGGTCAATTTAAGGCCTATGTATTTGATATTGGGCAGGGCACCGCAGTACTGATTGAGACAAAATCGCATCGACTTTTATATGATGCCGGCCCACTTTCTGGAAAAAATGACAATGCTGGAGAACGGGTACTACTTCCGTACTTTCGTGGAGAGGGGATTGATCAGCTGGATCGCTTAGTCATTAGTCATAAAGACTTAGATCACATTGCGGGCGCCACCACGCTGATGAAGACCATTAGTATTCAATCATTCATTGGCACGATATCAGAGTATCACCCGTTAATGAATGACATCAAACAATCGGCCATACCAGCACTACCTTGTCAATTTGGTCAAGAATGGCAGTGGGATGGTGTGGACTTTAAGGTCTGGCATCCGCCAGAAGAGGTAAGCTTTGACGCAGATACCCATCGAGGAAGGCCCAATGAAAATAGTTGTGTGCTGGAGATCCGAAACGCCCATACGAGTTTTTGGTTAACAGGCGATATAGAAAAACGAGGAGAGCTCGAGCATACTCGACGACTACAGGATGCGGGTTACCAAAAGCCTAACAAAGTGGTGGTAATGGCTCCACATCATGGTAGTAAAACATCGTCATCACAGATATGGCTCGATGCCCTTATGCCAACGGTAGCATTTTCTCAGCACGGATATCGCAATCGGTATGGTCATCCACACAGTTCTGTAAAGGAGCGATATCGCAACAATCAAATTCCGTTTCTAGAAACTACGGATACTGGCGCACAACACTGGTATGCCACTACTGACGATCTTACTGTCGAGCTTCTAAGACCTCAACGAAAACGATTGTGGCATCACGAATAGCCCGAGAGGATCAGCCTAAAAAATATTTTAATTAGGAAAGGTGCGAGAGATTGGTTGCGGGGATAGGATTTGAACCTATGACCTTCGGGTTATGAGCCCGACGAGCTGCCAGACTGCTCCACCCCGCGTCTGAGCCTTAGATTCTACCATTTTTTGTCTTTACTTGTCGAGTGATTCCCTGTTTTAGTTGGTTTAAAGGGCGTATCATAGCCACAAGATCATTTTTACCCAATTGTTGAATGACGATTAGTAAGCCTGAGTACTCAAATTCATCCCTATTAGAACCAGTCGAAATTCATAATGCTGGCGAGCATCAGAAGAAGAGTTTGCCAGTCATGATGCTTGCGGCGCTGGGTATTGTCTTTGGTGATATTGGCACCAGTCCGCTATACGCTCTCAAAGAATGTTTTAGTCCAGAGCACGGCATTACATTCTCGAACGAGGCTCTATTTGGTGTGATCTCGATGATGATCTGGGCACTTCTCATTGTCGTGACCTTCAAGTATGTCTTTGTGGTGATGCGCGCAGACAATAGAGGTGAGGGTGGTGTCTTATCCCTGATGGCTCTCGCCTTGCGTTCGATAAAAAGCGACTCTAAACAATATTTTTTAGTGATGGTGCTCGGAATGTTTGGTGCGTGTATGTTGTTGGGCGAGTCGGTTATTACCCCAGCTATTTCTGTGCTCTCTGCAGTTGAGGGCATCGCTGTAGCAACGCCTGCTCTAGCAAATGCAGTCATTCCGATTTCATTAATTATTTTAGTGTGCCTATTTTTAATCCAAAAATATGGTACGTCAGCCGTTGGCCAATTATTTGGCCCCATTACCTTGTCGTGGTTCATTGTTTTGGCCATTTTGGGCATCATGAACATTACCCATTCGCCCGGAATTGTCTGGGCATTTAATCCCATCTATGCCATTCAATTTGTAATTGATCATCCTCTGACCGCATTTATTGTGATGGGAGCGGTTGTTCTCGTCGTTACAGGGGTAGAGGCCCTCTATCTCGATATGGGACATTTTGGTAAGAGCCCAGTGCGATTAACCTGGTTATTTATCGTTTTACCTTGCTTATTACTTAATTATCTCGGTCAGGGCGCACTCTTATTGGCAAATCCAGCCGCCATATCGAACCCTTTTTATCTTATGGTACCGGAGTGGGCGCTTTGGCCTGTCATCGGACTTGCCACTGCAGCAACAGTGATTGCTTCCCAGGCAGTGATTTCTGGTGCCTTCTCTCTAATCAATCAAGCTATTCTTTTGGGCTTTGTGCCACGGATGAATATCTTGCATACCTCAGTTTCTGAACGAGGTCAGATTTATATACCGGCTGTTAATTGGGCCCTGTTAATTATGGTTGTTGTGACTGTTTTAGAGTTTAGAGAGTCTGTGAGCTTGGCCGCCGCATATGGGCTATCGGTTACCTCTACGATGCTTGTGACTACTATTTTGTTAAGCATTGTGATGCGTCGCGAATGGCATATTAATCCAATCATTATTTTATGTATGATCGTGATCTTTTTGGTGATTGATATTGGTTTTTGGGCTGCCACCCTGATTAAACTAAAAGATGGAGGATGGTATCCATTGGCATTAGGTGTTGTAATGTTTACTTGCTCGATTACCTGGTATCGAGGACGCAAACTCCTGCGC
>CANHDS010000074.1 GCA_947459465.1 Burkholderiaceae bacterium
AACATTCAATAGTCTGTGTTCCTACGCTTTACAAGTCTTATTTAGGCTGCATTCACCTAGGCGGCTAAATCAAATACAAGCACCTCTGCTTGCTCTCCTTGGCTGATTTTAATGTGTGATTCGTTAGCAATCATGGCGGCATCTCCACCATTTAAGCGCTCTCCATTCACCGTCAGTGCGCCTTTGATGAGATGAATGTAAGCCTTACGACTTGGATCAATAGCGAGCGTTGCATGCTGAGCACCATCAAAGGTTCCGGCATAGAGTTTGGCATCCGCATTGATGGTGATCGAATCCTCTGCACCATCCATTGAAGCTAAGAGGCGCAACTTACCATTTTTATCTTGGGCAGAAATGGTTTTCTGCTCGTAGCCTGGTCTTACACCTGTAAATTTTGGTTGGATCCAAATTTGCAGAAAGTGTGTCGTTTGATCTTTGGCATAGTTGAACTCGCTATGGGTTACGCCAGTGCCAGCACTCATGCGCTGGATATCGCCTGGGGGAATGGATTTGACATTCCCCATACTGTCCTTGTGCGCCAGCTCGCCTGAGAGAACATAGCTAATGATTTCCATATCCCGATGGCTGTGCTCACCAAAGCCTGCACCAGGATCAATGCGATCCTCGTTGATCACACGCAAATTACCCCACCCCATAAATTTAGGATCGTTGTAATTAGCAAACGAGAATGAGTGAAAGCTCTTTAGCCAACCATGATCGGCATAGCCCCGCTCCTGCGATTTACGAATCTGCATCATTTAAGCAAAGCGACAAAAAATGATCAATCGATCAGTGCGAAACAAAGACAGATCTAATCAGCCATATTCCGTAAGGCGGCAATACGCTCATCCAATGGGGGATGACTCATAAAGAGGCGCTTGAGACCGGTACCCATCCCGCCAGAGATACCAAAGGCTTCTAACTGCTCAGGCAAATGAGGCTCGTTAATCGACTTTTGAAGACGTTCCAGTGCACGAATCATCTTTTGCTTACCCTCTAAATATGCCGCACCTGCATCCGCACGGTACTCCCGCTGACGGCTAAACCACATCACGATTGCACTTGCTAAGATGCCTAAAACCAACTGAGCAATGATGGTGGTGATCCAATACGCAGGTCCATGACCGCGCTCGGTCTTAAAGACAGCGCGATCAATGATGTGGCCAATCACGCGCGAGAGGAAGAAGACGAAGGTGTTAATCACGCCTTGGATGAGTGCCAAGGTCACCATATCACCATTGGCCACATGACTTACCTCGTGGGCTAACACTGCTTCCGCTTCGTCACGGGTCATGCCACGTAACAAGCCGGTGCTCACTGCCACCAAAGAGCTGTCTCGCATCATCCCAGTTGCAAAGGCGTTGATGTCCGGCGAGTCATAGATCGCTACCTCTGGCATGCCAATACCAGCCTCTTTAGCTTGTCTGGCTACCGTATTAACTAACCACTGCTCCTGTTCATTACGAGGTTGCTCAATCACATACGCACCGGTTGAGTGTTTCGCCATCGTTTTTGAGAGTGCCAAAGAAATAAACGAGCCGGTCACTCCCACAACCGCCGAGAGCATTAGTAGCGAGGTGAGATCAAGACCAACACCCTGCTCGTCCAAAACTTGGCCTAGGCCAAAAATGTTAATGATGATCGTGATCACCAACATGATGGCAATATTGGTAATTAGGAAGAGAAAAATGCGTTTCATACGTAGTACTCCTTATGACAATAGGACTACGCTATCAGGAATTTCTTAAATGTGCTGAAAATGAATTGGTTGACTATTTTTAGGGGAATTATTAGTCGTGTCACCAAACTAGATAAACGAAGATCCCAAGCTGGATAAAGTTGACCACCACACTCAAGCCGTGAAGGATCCCAAATTTTTTCTTGTGCCCTTGATCTGACGCGCGGTTAATGGCTGGAGTTAAAACCCAGAGGGAGACAAAAAATAAGGCGGCACATCCCACCAACAAACCTATACTTAAGGTGTCAGTCGACAAGAAGGAGGCGATGATCGAAACCGCTCCTAAGAAAGCGTAGTACTTTGGAAAGAAATTACGCACATATTTACTCGCCCACTCTTGAGGGAGCACCTTGAATACCGTCGGTGCTACAGCGATGGTAAAGAACACCATGATGCCAATCATGGAGGAAACGAGATAAAGACTGAGATTAGGGTTCACGGTTTACTTCTGTTTGTATTGAGTTGGGCAGTACGCACGCCGTACAT
Organism: Burkholderiaceae bacterium; assembly: GCA_947459465.1. GTDB lineage: Bacteria > Pseudomonadota > Gammaproteobacteria > Burkholderiales > Burkholderiaceae > Polynucleobacter. The sequence continues at coordinate 2,225 of CANHDS010000074.1, forward strand.
CCGGGTCACGCAATTGCTGATGCTTAGTTTGTCTGCCAGTGACTCTTGCACGCCACAGGCGATAGGAACTCGGCTTTAGGACACTGCGCATTAAGGCTTTGACCTCGGGCTCACTTAGCTGAAATTGCGCATGAATTGCCTCAAAGGGTGTGCGGTCTTCCCACGCCATCTCGACGATACGCGATAACTCAGAAGGATCAAGTGTGCTCATCATGTAGATTAAACACGAATTTACAAAATCAGGTACAGTCAATTCGCATGACCCTACTCCAGAAACCGTATCGTGCCCTTGTGATTGGCTCATCGGGAACCATAGGCTCCGCCTTGGTGTCTGCCCTGCAAATGCATTCCAACTGTGCCGAGGTGATCGGGATCCATCGTGGATCGATACCATCCATTGATTACGCTGATCCAAGTTCGATTACTTTAGCAGTAGAGCAATTAGCAGTTCATCAGCCCTTTGATCTGATCATTAATACCATCGGGGTTTTACACAACCAGAGTGTCTCCCCCGAAAAACGTTTAGCAGATCTGCGTGCCGCACAGCTGCAGGAGCAGTTTTTAGTAAACACGATTGGACCTGCGCTTACTATCAGCCAGTTTACGAAGCTCTTAAATCCTGCGGGAAGTATTCATGCCACCCTATCTGCCAAGGTAGGCAGCATCAGCGATAACCGTTTAGGAGGCTGGTATAGCTACCGCTCCTCAAAGGCTGCCCTGAACATGCTAGTCAAGACCGCTTCGATTGAACTCAAACGCACCATGCCCAGGGTTGCATTGATTACCATCCATCCGGGTACAGTGAACTCCAATTTATCCAAACCATTTCGGGGCGAAGAAATTGGCCGCGACCCCCAACAAGCTGCCAATGAAATCCTAGCCGTTCTATTCAAAGTGAGCGCCGAGAACTCGGGTACCTTTTTGTCCTACAGTGGCGAAGTGATTCCCTGGTAATTAGAGAGTCTGCCTCAACTCCTGCGCCAAACGATAGCCACTGAGCCAAGCACCTTCCACGGTGGAGCTCTTTAACCAATCGCCACACATACCCACCGCAATCGATGGATCAAGAGCAAACTCCCGTTGATTGGGTTGCTCGAGCTTGGCATAACGCCATAAATGACTTTGGTGCAAATTGGGTTCCACCCCAGTGAGTTCCTGAAATGCTTGAATCAAGATTGGTTCGATCTCAAACTGGGTGTGATCGACGTGCGCTGCAGACCATGCATGACTCGCTTGTGCTACCCAGGTCTCGTATACGGGACGATTGGGTTTGGAGTTATCACGTGCCAAAGAGGAGAACACACTACCCTCCACGAATGCAGCATCGAATGGCAAAGGAAGGGGCTCTTTCAGATAAGCCAGAAGGGTCCAACAGGGCAGCATCACCACTTCCTGGCAAATCGCTTTTAAGGTCGCCGAGTATTTACCAATTAAGCGCTCAGCCTGGACTGACGGAATCGCTAGCACGAGATACTCAAATGCGTCAGGTAGTTGGCCGCGTTCTTTGGTGGTGATTTTCCAGAGATCATTGGTACGATGCAGATCCACTACCGTGTGTTGAGTCTGCACATTGAGATTCCGTGCCAAGTGTTTGGCTGGCGAGGTCATCGCTGGAATACCCACATAGCGGGTTGCATCCGATGGTTTATCCATGGCATTACCACCGCCAAACGTCACAATCCGACCCGACCATGGTTTGGCAACCTCGGCTTGTACCCACTGAGCGACTTCACTCTGGAATAGAGGATCACGCGCCGTGAAGTACTGGGCACCATGATCGGCTTCCCAATCACCAAAGTAGCGATGGCTCATGCGCCCACCAACGCCTTTGCTTTTATCAAAGAGCGTTACCGCAAACCCATGGGTTTGTAGCTCATGGGCGCAGGATAGTCCGGCAATCCCTGAGCCTATGATGGCAACCCGTTTGTTAGTAAGAATCATTTAATGGAACCAGCGTTTTCGATAAGAACCGTCTGCATCATATTGCGCAATTTGTTTAGCAACATTGAATGCTCGACCACCCCGTGGATCGGTACCATGACCCGCGATATATAACCAATTGCCTTGATTGCTATAGACATCATAGTCAATCAAGCAGGACTCAAACCAGGCTGCCCCCACCTGCCAGTTACCGTTCATGGCATAGATCCAGTGACTCGCCACAATTTGGCGCATGCGATTTGATAGAAAACCGGTGGCAGCCAACTCTCGCATGCCCGCATCAATTAGATCAATGCCGGTGGTACCAGTAGACCACCGCTTAAACGGTTCAAGGTTAAACATATTGGGTGTACGCCGACTTAATCCTTGGGGATTAAACAAGCGTTTACCGTATTTAAGCATCAGAAAGCGAAAGTAGTCACGCCACAGGAGCTCAAACCAAAGCCAATAGGTACCATCATTAGCCCCATACT
>CANHDS010000075.1 GCA_947459465.1 Burkholderiaceae bacterium
AAGCGCCAGATTGTGAGAGCGTGAAATGGTCAAAATTGAAGAAGTTGGCCAAGATCTGCTCGTTATTTAAGCCAATTGCTTTGAGCAAAATCGTGACGGGCATCTTACGACGACGGTCTACTCGGAAATACAAAATATCTTTGGGATCAAATTCAAAATCAAGCCACGATCCACGATAAGGAATGATCCGGGCGGAGAACAAAAGCTTACCTGAGCTGTGGGTCTTGCCTTTGTCGTGCTCAAAAAATACGCCGGGTGAACGATGGAGCTGAGAAACAATCACGCGCTCGGTGCCGTTGATGACAAAAGAACCAGTATCAGTCATTAGGGGGATTTCACCCATATAGACCTCTTGCTCCTTCACTTCTTTTACCTTATGCGGCGCTTCACGATCATTAATGATCAAGCGAACTTTAGCGCGCAGGGCGGAGTGATAAGTTAAGCCACGCTGTTGACACTCTTTGACATCAAATGGTGGTGGCGATAATTGATACGAAACATATTCCATGCGTGCATATCCATTGTTGGATACGATCGGGAATATCGATGTAAATGCAGACTGAAGGCCTTCATTTGCCCTAGCAGTTGCAGGTTTATCAGCCTGCAAAAATTTAGCGTAGGACTCGAGCTGGGTTGTAAGCAGGTATGGAACCTGGTGATTATTGGGTCGCTTAGCAAAACTCTTACGGATGCGCTTGCGTTCGGTGAAGCTGTAGTTCATTTCATCTCCGATGGCAGCGACTGAGCAAAGATTTGGCGGCTGGCCTCTACCAGCCTCTGGCGGACAGCAAAACAATATAAATTGTCATGCCCGACCAAACTTGTCTTCTGCAGTCGTATCAGAAGGCAAACCAGATTTCAGACTTACATATGTAAATATGAGATCTGGTTTGACCACTGGGGATCAAACCTCGGAGAGCCCATAAGCTCTCCGGCGATCTCAAAATTACTTGAGTTCGGCTTTTGCGCCAGCGTCTTCGAGCTTTTTCTTAGCCTCTTCCGCTGTTTTCTTATCAACGCCTTCTTTAATTGGTTTTGGTGCGCCATCGACTAAATCTTTAGCCTCTTTCAAACCAAGGCCAGTGATTTCGCGAACCGCCTTAATCACACCAACTTTGTTAGCACCAGCCTCGAGGAGGTTCACGGTGAACTCAGTCTTTTCTTCAGCAGCAGCTGCGCCACCGCCGCCACCAGCAGGTCCGGCTACAGCCATCGCAGCTGCAGAAACACCAAACTTCTCTTCGAATGCTTTGACCAAGTCATTCAAATCCATCACGGACATATTGCCTACTGCTTCAATAATTTCATCTTTAGTAATTGCCATTTTTAGCTCCTAAACTATATAAATTGATCCTGCGCATTAAGCAGCAGGCGTTGAGTTGTCTTGCTCGGGCGTAGTACTGACCTCAGGGGCTGCTTCAGCAACCGGTGCAGCCGCTACAGCTGGAGCCCCACTTGCTTTTTGCTCTGCCACAGCACCAAGAACACGAGCCATTGCCGATACTGGCGCCTTCATCACTCCCAATAACTTCGAGAGCAATTCTTCGCGTGACGGAATCGTCGCTAGTTCTTTAACACCGTTTACATCAAGTACTTTGCCGTTATAAAAGCCTGCCTTAATCACTAATTGATCTTGCCCTTTAGAGAACTGATGCAATACCTTTGCCGGAGCAACAGGATCAGCAGAAATTCCATAAATTAAAGGTCCAACCATTGAGTCACCAAGTTGCTCAAACGGTGTTCCTTGCGCAGCACGACGCGCCAAAGTGTTCTTCAATACACGAAGATAAACACCTTGGGAACGCGCATTAGCACGCAAGGTGGTCAACTCACCCACGGGAATCCCGCGATACTCGGCAAGCACCACTGTTTGAGCCGCAGCCAATTGAGCGCCGACATCAGCCACAATCGCTTTTTTGTCTTCTACATTCAAAGGCACGGTTTAACTCCTTCTCATTCCGACTGTTTCCAATCGGGGTTACACACCAGCGTCTGATTTGTCTATCACGGGGTGTGCCCGAAATATCCTTACAGGGTCGCCATCTAGGTTGGTTATTACTTTCGTAATAATTAAGAACTCGTCAAAAAAGACTTTGTTCACCAACGGTCTTTGATGTTCGAGCACCAAGGTGCTCGACCCAAAGTTAGTTAACTACCGGCTTATGCAGCCTGTAGTGAAGCTTGATCAATTCGCACACCAGCGCCCATCGTGCTACTGACTGCGATCTTTTTCAAATAAATTCCTTTTGATGCACTGGGCTTGGCCTTATTTAAGGCATCAAGCAGAGCTAATAAATTTGTTTTCAATGCCGTTGGCTCAAATGAGCGACGTCCAATCGAAGCGTGCACAATACCGGCCTTATCGACCCTAAACTGCACTTGACCCGCTTTTGCATTTTTAATTGCTGTCACGACATCGGGGGTAACAGTGCCGACCTTCGGATTGGGCATCAGGCCACGAGGGCCAAGTACCTGGCCCAAAGTTCCAACGATCTTCATCGTGTCTGGGGAGGCAATCAGAACATCAAAATTAATGTTGCCACCCTTGATTTGCTCAGCCAAGTCTTCCATACCAACAATCTCGGCTCCGGCTGTTTTTGCTTGCTCGGCTTTTTCGCCTTGCGCAAACACAGCCACACGAACATGTTTACCAGTACCGGCGGGGAGAACAACCGCACCACGAACGACTTGATCGGATTTTTTTGCATCAATACCCAACTGCACAGCAACATCGATTGACTCATCAAATTTTGCAGTTGCACATTCCTTAACGAGCACTAATGCATCGTCTAAGGGATAGAATTTGTTGCGATCAACTTTGGACTGAATCGCTTTCGCGCGCTTAGATAACTTAGGCATGTTTAGACTCCTTCAACAGTAATGCCCATGGAGCGAGCGCTGCCTGCCACGGTACGCACGGCTGCATCTAGATCAGCGGCGGTTAAGTCAGGCATTTTTAATTTAGCAATCTCTTCGGCTTGTGCACGGGTAATCTTGCCAACCTTATCGGTATGAGGACGTGGTGAACCTTTATCAATTTTGGCAGCCTTCTTAATCAAAATCGAAGCGGGCGGGGTCTTCATCACAAACGAGAAGCTCTTATCCGCAAAGGCAGTAATCACCACAGGAATTGGTAGGCCTGGCTCCATGCTCTGAGTTTGAGCATTAAATGCCTTACAGAATTCCATAATATTGAGACCGCGTTGACCCAGCGCCGGACCTACGGGTGGGGAAGGATTTGCTTTACCGGCAGGAATCTGCAACTTGATAAAGCCAATAATTTTCTTTGCCATACTTGCTCCAAAAAAGCGCGTCAACAAAATTTGCTAACCGCTGTTGAGTAAACGCTTCACTAGAATTGGCGTGTTCTAGGTCCGCTCCTCGCTAACTACTTGACACTGCAATAAATTACATCTTTTCCACTTGGCCAAACTCAAGCTCAACTGGAGTACCGCGACCGAAAATTGTAACAGAAACACGGAGTTTTGACTTCTCGTAGTTCACTTCTTCCACATTTCCATTGAAATCGGTAAAAGGACCTTCCTTAACCCGAACCATCTCTCCGACCTCGAAGAGGGTTTTGGGCTTAGGTTTATCGACCCCGGCCTGCATTTGATCCATGATTTTGCTGACTTCTGCGGTAGAAATTGGAGATAGGCGATTTCGCACACCACCCACAAATCCAGTAACTTTGGGGGTATTTTTGACCAAATGCCAAGTTTCATCGGTCATTTCCATCTCAATTAATACATATCCTGGGAAAAAACGGCGCTCTGAAACCGCTTTTTGGCCAGATTTCACCTCAACCACCTCTTCCGAAGGCACCAATATACGTCCAAACTTTTCGGCCATGCCAGAGCGGGCAATCCGCTCTTCAAGCCCTTTTTTGACACTCTTTTCCATACCAGAATAGGCATGGATGACATACCAGCGCATATTGCCAGTTGCTTGGGGGTTGGAAACCATAGCAGCATCAACCATATTGCCTCACTTCCAGCCTAAAAAAATTGAGAACACAAGCCATTCGATTAATTTATCGATGAGCCATAAAAAAAGTGCCATGATCAACACAAAACCAAAAACTACTAGAGTCATTTGGGTTGACTCTTTACGAGTCGGCCAAACTACTTTTTTAACTTCAAGCCATGAGTCTTTGCTGTAAGCAATGAAACGCTTGCCGTCAGCAGAGAAAATCATCAACACAATTGCTAATGCAATGCCGCCCAACAAAGCACCGAGACGAACCCAGTAACCTTGATCAATCAAGGTGTAATACAAAACCAAAGCAGCAATAACAATGGCAACTGCTACAAGGCTCACCCAACTTGATTTCTGTTCCGAGTTCTCAATGGTTTGTTGTGACATATGTAAATCCGCTTACAAAATAATGCTGGCAGGGGCGGAGGGCATCGAACCCCCAACCTTTGGTTTTGGAGACCAACGCTCTGCCAATTGAGCTACGCCCCTAAATCTTTCTATTAAGCCAAAATCTTCGCAACCACACCCGCACCGACGGTACGACCGCCTTCACGGATCGCAAAGCGCAAGCCCTCTTCCATCGCAATTGGGGCAATGAGCTTCACAGTAATGGTGACGTTATCGCCA
>CANHDS010000076.1 GCA_947459465.1 Burkholderiaceae bacterium
AATATGAGGTTTTCTGCGGTCGTCATTCTCACAAGTTAAACCAACTCTTTTGAGCAAAAACGATTCAGTAACCATTTTGTAATCATTTGATTTTAAGGAAATACCTATGGTCGTCATTCGACTTGCCCGCGGCGGTTCTAAAAAGCGCCCTTTTTTTAGCATCGTTGCTACTGACAAACGCAATCGTCGCGATTCGAACTTCATCGAGCGCCTGGGCTACTTTAATCCAAAAGCCTCTGAAAAAGAGCAGGCAATGCGCCTCTCTCAAGACCGTTTAACTTATTGGTCTGGTGTTGGTGCACAAATTTCGCCAACCGTAAAGCGTTTGATCAAGGATCATCCAGCGGCCTAAAGCTTGGCTGTCATTAAAGGGGGAATGGTGAGCATTCATCAACCTCCCTCTGTTTTGATTGATTTGGGTATTGTCTATGATGCCCAGGGCCTAAAAGGTCATATCAAAGTACGGCCTTACTCCTCAGATCCGATTGCTCTTCTGGGATGCAACGAAGCTTTCTTGCAAAGCCAGGTAGATCAAGCCAAGCCAAACATATACCGTGTGCTAAGCGCGAAAGCGCACTCTGGCTTTGTGGTGATGCTCTTAGATGGCATTCATGATCGCGATGCTGCACTGGCGCTCAAAGGCATGACGGTACTTCTTCCAAGAAATGCATTTCCAACTCCTGAACAGGGCGCTTACTATTGGATTGATTTGATTGGATGCGAGGTCTATAACGAGCAGGGGATGCGTCTTGGCAAGATTGAGGACATGGCTGAATTTGGTGCCCATCCCGTGATGAAAATCGGTAGTGAGTTCGTCCCCTTTGTGTCGGCGATTGTCAAATCTGTTGACTTAAAGTCCACCAAATGGCCTCTAGGTAGGGTGGTAGTAGATTGGCAACCCAACTGGAGCCAATGAGTATGAATAAGACCAAAATGGATTTTGATGTGTTGACACTCTTTCCAGAGATGTTTGAAGCGCTCACGCAATATGGGGTGACGGGTCGTGCCTGTGAGCAAGGGCTAACTTCTGTAACTACCTGGAATATAAGAGATTTTTCTGATGATTCCCGAAAAACAGTCGATGATCGTGCTTATGGTGGCGGACCCGGAATGGTGATGATGGCTAAACCCCTAGATTCTTGTCTCGAGGCTGTAGGTCGCTCCCATCCCAATCGAGGAATTAATCCAGGACCAGTTTGTTTATTGAGCCCCCAAGGAGAGCCATTTTCGCAAAAGATAGCGACAGATATCTTAAGTTATCAACATTTAACCCTAATTTGCGGTCGGTATGAGGCAGTTGACCAGCGTTTTATCGATGATCAGGTGGATTTTGAGATCTCAATCGGGGATTTTGTTGTATCTGGGGGCGAATTACCTGCCATGATCCTAATGGATGCTGTAATCCGCTTGATTCCAGGGGCTTTAGGAGATGAGGACTCCGTTCTGCAGGATAGCTTTATGAATGGCCTTTTAGACCATCCTCACTACACCCGTCCAGAGATTTATGGAAATAAATCGGTACCAGACGTGCTTTTGGGCGGACATCACGCTAAAATAGTGGATTGGCGTCGGCAAAAGTCGTTAGAGCTGACGTTTAAGCGCCGCCCAGACCTTATTGTCAAAGCGCGTGCAAATGGGTTGCTAAGCCTGAAGGATGAAGCGTTTTTAAAGACGCTTAAACCGTAAAAGCTTGGCAAAAATAGAACTGCATCCTCTATTGGGTCCACCGATGTGTGGGATTAACGTCAATACGATGCTAAAGGAGTTGAAATGAATTTGATTCAAACGATTGAGCAAGAAGAAATTGCTCGCCTAACTGCCAACAAAACGATTCCAAGTTTTGCTCCTGGCGATACCGTTGTTGTGAGCGTGAATGTGGTTGAGGGTACCCGTAAACGCGCTCAGGCATTTGAGGGTGTGGTGATTGCCAAACGCAATCGCGGTCTTAACTCAAGCTTCATTGTCCGCAAGATTTCATCGGGCGAGGGTGTTGAGCGTACCTTTCAAACCTACTCACCATTGATTGCGAGTATCGAAGTGAAGCGTCGTGGTGATGTGCGTCGCGCCAAGTTGTATTACTTGCGTGACCGCTCTGGTAAGTCTGCGCGTATTAAAGAGAAGTTAACTGCACGCGCTAAAGAAGCAGCTGCTGAGCAAACCGCTGAGTAATTGGTCTAGCCTGAGCAATCAAGGCGACTCCGGTCGCCTTTTTGTTTGGGCAAATCACCTAAAATGGTGATATGGTTCATTCATCTGCATCGATCAAAAAAAGCTTAGCTGCGCCGCCAGGATTTAATCCCCGTAGTGTGCCGATTGCACAGCGCTGCGACGATCAAACGCGGGTGTCTGACCATTTGTTTGATGCAAACGTTCTGCGACAGCACTTTGCCTCACCCCCACCGTGGACCCCTGAAATTACCGATGAAAATCGGTATGTGTTAGCGAGTAACATCATTGCGCAACGTGAGGCAGAGGGGCTCATTACTGAAGCGGCAATTTTGTTACCTCTTGTGATGCAGAAAAATGGATTGCATGTTCTTTTAACACAACGAACCGAACACTTGCATGATCATGGCGGACAAATTAGTTTTCCGGGTGGACGCAAAGACTTTACTGATGAATCTATTATTAAAACGGCATTGCGCGAAAGCGAAGAAGAGATTGGCTTACCTAGCGATCACATTGATGTGATTGGGACTATGCCGGAGTATTTGACGGTATCAGGTTATCGTGTCACCCCCGTCGTTGCTCTGGTTGAGCCTCCCGGCGCATATCGCCCCGATCCATTTGAAGTGGCGGATGTTTTTGAGGTTCCTCTGCCATTTCTCATGAACCCTGCGAACCATGAGATACGGGTATGGCATAGTGACGAAGGTTCTCGACGGTTTTATGCAATACCGTATGCGGATCGCTTTATTTGGGGTGCTACAGCTGGAATGTTACGAAATCTATATCATTTATTAAAAGCATGACCTTTTTTTCTATTCTTTTCGCACTGATTGCCGAGCAATACCGGCCTGTTACCGCATCGCATTGGATTCGGAGGATGAGTGCTGCATGGCTTGATTGGGTAGCCAAAGAGTTTGGCGGCAAATCGGATCAGGGCGCAACCCCTGTGGGCGCTCGTTTAGCGTGTTTGGTTGGATTTGGTTTGCCTACTTTGTTGGTGTTTGCGGTTTATGTATTTGCATACATTCTGAATCCGCTATTGGCGTTCGTATGGAACATTATCATCGTGTACTTGTTCTTTGGTTTTCGTCAATTTAGCCACTCGTTTACAGAAGTACATGAAGCGATTCAAAATCATGATCTACCAGCCGCACGTCAAGCACTCCAAGAATGGGTGGGTGATGAGCTCGATACCTCTCACTTATCTGAAAGTGAAATCATTGCGGTTGCTTTAGAGAGGGCCATCATTGGGGCACATCGCCATGTATTTGGGGTATTTTTTTGGTTTATTGTACCCATTGGTCCCGCCGGCGTTGTTTTGTACCGCTTGGCGGATAAAGCAAGTCGACAGTGGGAAAAATTTGGCTTGAACCTATCCGAAGCGGCTAAGCACTTTTTCTATATTTTGGATTGGGCTCCGGTTCGACTGAGTGCAATCAGCTTCGCTATCGTGGGTAATTTTGAAGACGCAATTTATGCATGGCGTAACTTAACGAATAAGTGGACGGATCCGCTTTCAGCCGTTTTGTTGGCCTCAGGTAGTGGCGCGCTAGGCGTTCGTTTAGGGGAGCCCTTGCGAGAGCCAAGCAGCGATGAGGCATTGGCACGAGCTGAAGCAGGTGAGCCACCTGTCTATGAAATTGGTCATGAGCCCAGTGAGCGATCCATGCGCTCGGCAATCGGACTAGTGTGGCGAGCCCTTATCGTTTGTATGGTGGTTTTAGCGATGTTGACCATCGCTCTTTGGCTGGGCTGATTCCCTGGATCTGGATATCCGCTGTCCTCGAGTCTGAAACTAACTGTTTAAAGAGCGCCAAGCGCTCGCTTGCAATGACCCCGGATAGAACGGCTACTTGGATCGCACAATCCGGTTCATTGTCGTGTTTGCAATTGTGAAAGCGACATTTACCTAAATAGGGCTTGAACTCGCGAAATGCGTGTTGTAGCTGACTTTCGGATACATGCGCAAGACCAAATTCTTGAAAGCCTGGAGAGTCAATGATGGCTCCTAAACCATTTGCATCACGACCCCACTCCGGTAGATCAAAATAGCGGCATGCAGTGGTAGTGTGTTTGCCGCTATCTAGTTTTTGGGAGTACTCCTGGGTCACTGCAGCTGCATTGGGAATCCAAGCATTCAGAAGAGTGGACTTACCCATGCCGGATTGGCCGACCAAAACGGATACCTTGCCTCGTAAGAGTGGTTGAATTGCGGTGAGGGATTGGGGCTCAAATTTTGCAGAGACCTCATGCACGGTGTAGCCCATCGCTTTATAAGGCGCAAGCTGCTCACGAGCCGCAGAGAGCTTGTCTTGGAGATCGCATTTATTCAAAATGATATGAAGATCAATCTGATTGAGTTCAGCCGCTATTACTGCCCGTCCGAGTAGATCGGGTGAGAACACAGGTGCGGTTGCTAGAACAATT
>CANHDS010000077.1 GCA_947459465.1 Burkholderiaceae bacterium
CGATTAAGTTGGTCGCCTAGAACGAGAATTAGGTTTCGCATGGCTTATGAAATACAGTTATTGGGGTAGGCGATCATAAGATCAATTATCCTTTAAAGATAAATTATCTATTTTTGATGCCATGATGAGTGTTAATTTCAGTAAAGATGCTGCCCAATTTTGGGATAAGCGTTTTTCTGGGGCAGAGTATGTATTTGGCAAAGAGCCAAACGCATACTTAAAGAATCAAGTATCAACGCATATAAAGCCTGGTGCTAATGCCTTGTGTATCGCTGATGGCGAGGGCCGGAACAGCGTTTGGCTAGCTCAGCAGGGTATGACTGTGGAGGCCTTTGATATATCGACAGTGGCTGTAGAAAAAGCAAGGCAGTTAGCTAAGCATCAATTGGTATCGGTTACATTGAATGTTTCCAGTACCGATTCCTGGACATGGAAACCTAATCACTACGATTTGATTGCAGCCATATTTATTCAGTTTGCAACCCCCAATATGCGTGTTGACCTCTTTGCCCAAATACGCCAATCTCTAAAACCTGGCGGGTATTTAATTCTTCAGGGATATACGCCCAAGCAATTGGATTACAAAACCGGTGGTCCGCCTAGTATTGATCATCTCTACACCACTGAATTAGTTCAAGATCTTTTAAGAGGGATGCAGATCTGTGATTGGCAGGAGTACGAAGCAGAAATTCATGAAGGTAAAGGCCATCACGGTATGTCTGCCTTGATGGGCGTGGTGGCTCGTAAGATCTAACGCTCAGACAATTAATTGCTGCTGGATGTAACGGTCTAGATCGGCAGCCCCCAGTGCCCCGCTAAGACGATGAGTTTCCTTGCCACTTTTAAAGAAAGCCAGGGTGGGGATGGAGCGAATGCTAAATTGAGTGGCTACGCTTTGTTCTTCTTCAGTATTTAGTTTCACAAACAAAACCTGATTCGTATATCTTTTAGCCATCTGCGCAAAGGTAGGTGCAAACATCTTGCAAGGTCCGCACCATGGTGCCCAGAAGTCCACTAAGACCGGTATCTGAGTTTGATGAATCAGATCCCCAAAGTCGCCTGCATTTGCCTCGATTGGGGCTGAGAGCAGATCATGCTGGCAACTGCCGCAAATTGGCTTACTAGCGACTTTTTCAGGGGATAAGCGGTTTAATTTGGCACAGGATGGGCATTTAATTAACACTTAGTTTGCTCCCCAATCAAGAAAATTAAGCAAATTTTTCTCAAGAGTGATACGATTTATAAATGCTAAGACGACTAACCTTAATGCTTTTAATCACTATTTTACCCATTCAGTCTTGGGCAGTGGTTGATATGCGTTTGCAAAAAGAAGCGTTACAGTTAAGCACCTCATCAGTGCCGTCTCAAGATACGCACCATTTATGTCACCAAGATGTTGCTGCGAATGCAGATGATCAAAATACTGAGAGTAATCACGCCAATTGCAATGCCTGCAGTTTGTGTATGGCGTTTGGTGCCATCTTGATGAATAACTCTATTTTGCGGTTTGACTCGCCTGCGCAAAGTTTTTTTACTCACCTTCTAAGCTTTAATAGCGAAGACCTCGGTTTAGGTAATAAGCCCCCCATTCTTTAACTCCCTAGGATAAGTCCGCCCAAATTTTGGGTTTTTTGACTTTGGAGAGTTAAATGAAATATCTTCTATTTGTATGTATTAGTTGTTTTTCCCTATCGGTTGCTGCTAGCTCAGAGTGGGTAAGAGCAGAAGTGGTTCGTGTGGATACTGCGAAGCAGCGAATTGTGCTCAAGCATGAGCCAATTCCTAGCATCAAAATGCCGTCTATGACCATGCGTTTTGATGTGGCAAAGGAAGTTCCGCTCGATTCCTACCGGCCAGGAGATCGCGTGCAATTTCAGTTCAAGGAAGCCGGTGGTAGCCTAGATGTTATTGCAATGGAGAGGCTTAAATGAAGCGTCTTCCCCAACTTCTATTGCCTGGACTGTTTGCATTAGCTAGTCACGCAAGTGCAGCCCCTATGGGGTTTAAGAACAGCTGGATGATCATGGGAGACTTTTCTAAGACCTACCAAGAATTTGCATTGAACTACGCAACTACGGCAAATGATGCATTTGGGTTCTCAGCAAGTGCGATGCAGACCGATAACTCAGTATCTAAGCAGCAAAATGCAGAAGCCGTTTATACGCGTAAATTAGCTCGTTGGAATATGCCAGAGGCGCAAGCTAATATTTGGTTTATTGGTGGGTTGGGGGCTACAACTGGGAATACCTTTGTGGGTACTAAGGCGATGGCTTCACCAGGAATTCAGGTGGATTATGAAACCACTCGGTTTTATTCCATGGCCTCGGCCCGGGTGTATGCCGCAGAGGGTGCAACCAGCAATATCACCACTGCGCGATTGGGTGCGTCATTCTATGAAGTGGACTATGACGAGCCTCAACCATGGCTGGTAATTGAAGCACGAAGGATGACTTTTGTATCAAAGCAGTATGAATTCACTCCAATGTTACGGGTTATTCATAAGCGCTACTTTGTTGAAGCAGGCGCTAATTTATCAGGTCAATTACGCTTTAACTTTATGTACAACTATTAGGAGAATCATCATGAAATCAATTTATTCGATTCTGTTTATTATGCTTATGGTTTTTGGAACGGTCGCACATGCCAGTATGAAAGTAACGGTAAACGGTATGGTCTGCTCGTTTTGTGCCCAAGGAATCGAAAAGAGTATTTTGAAGATGGGTGAAACCAAAGCAGTGTTCGTAGATCTCAAGAATAAGGTCGTTGTGATCGAGCCTAAAGAAGGAAAAACACTCAATGAGAAAGAAATTTCTGCTGAGATTAAAGATGCGGGCTACGATGTGGTGAAGATTGAGACCATCCCGCAAACCGTTGCTCAATTTAGAGCTCAGCAGAAAGAAAAAAAATGACCGACGATGGTTTATATGAATCAAAATCGGGATTTATAAGTTCGGTCATTACCTTACTGGCAAGCTCCAGCACACTTATCTGCTGTGCAATTCCTGCGCTATTAGTCAGCTTGGGTGCTGGGGCTGCGCTGGCTTCATTGGTAGCTGTGTTTCCTCAAATCGTATGGATTAGTGAACATAAAGAGGTTATCTTTGCGATCAGCGCCTTGTTCATGGTCCTTGGTGGAATTCTGCAATGGCATAACCGCAATGCACCTTGTCCCATTGACCCAGCACTTCGCGATGCTTGTTTGAAAACCCGAAAAAATTCCTTGCGAATTTATTGGTTTAGCCTGGCTCTATTATTGATTGGGGTTTGGTTTGCATTCATTCAGCCACTTTTGTAAATTAAGTAGGTTGTATTGGGGGTATTCGCCTCCAAAGATAGACCACCCAGATACTGCAAAGAAGGTAGAGTCCCATGAAGAAAGAGGGTGGCAAATCCCAGTAAAGGAGTTGATTGAGCTGATAGGCCCAGAATGATTGTGGAGCAGCTGTTTGACGGAGCTGCGCTTCTAATACCGTTAATGGGCAGGTGATGGCAAATACTGCCTCGATGGCAACAAAGATCATGAGGCCAGCATGAATCTGACGTAAGCGGCGATTACGAATCCAAGACCAGGTATAAAAAAATCCAAGTGGGATCAGCAGTAATCCCAGTGCAATAAAGAGGGCTATGAAAAAGTGACGGGCTAATACAAGATCTGCAAGCGTTGTCATCAATAAATACTTTTAATCGTTAAATCATTTTTATTGGATTAACTTAGAGCTCAGTTTTTGAATGGCAGCCTTTTCTTGACTTGGCTGTATCAATTTTCGTAGTTGTTTTACTTGATCTTGAAGTTTTTCATAGAACAACGGATCCCTTTCTGCGCGGTGCAGAAGTCTGGCTAGGGCTTTTTCATTACCAACAGGAAAATATCCCAAATAATCTTTTCCAAGCAGCCCACAATTACCTGCTATCTTTGAAGCAAGCACCGGAACACCGGCAGCAATCGCCTCGGATACTACGTGAGCACCACCTTCCATGCGACTGGAGATCACCATGATATGACTGCGGGCCAAGTTTTTTAAGGTCGCCAGATGGCTTTGCTGGCCATGCCACGCATATCGATCATATTGATTGGAGTACTGCAATGCCGCCTTCTCCATTTCCATACTCATGGCCATACCAATGTGTTGAATGGTAATTTGACTATTGCTCGGTATGTGAGGTATGGCACGTACGATACAAAAGGGGTCTTTCTCAGGGCGAAGATGGCCAATTACGCTCACCCTGAATTGATCCACGAGCTTTTTCTGTTTGGGTATGGGAGAAACTGATTGATAAATAACACTTACTTTATGGCGCCATTTTGCGGGAATGCACTGCAATGCCTCTGCCTGTAAAACTACCAATGCATCCGCTAGCGCCATTGATTGGTGAACTTCAGGGTGGTTTGGCATATCCCTGTACAGGTCGGTGCCCGTCAAAATCAAAATTAAAGGACGATTAGGATACGCCAACTTAAATGCATCAATTGACGAATGACTTCGGTAGGCGTGTAAGGTAATCAAGAGATCGGCATCTTTTCCAGACCAGGATTCAGTGATAGGAACACGGTAGC
>CANHDS010000078.1 GCA_947459465.1 Burkholderiaceae bacterium
AGCTGCCACCGTACCGGAGTACAGGACATCTTCGCCCATGTTCTCACCTTGATTAATTCCGGAGACCACCAGATCGGGTTTACTCTCTAAAAATCCGGTCATGGCCATGTGCACGCAGTCGGTGGGCGTGCCGTTCACAAACAGAAATCCATCGCGCTCACCACCGGCGACCCGATGAATACTCAACGGTCGTGAGAGTGTGAGCGAGTTCGATGCACCGCTGTGATTTTGCTCCGGCGCCACAATCGTTAACTTCCCCAAGGGGCGAAGTGCGTTAACTAAGGCGAGTAAGCCGGGGGCTAGGTAGCCGTCGTCATTACTCACCAAGATGTGTGGGACTTTACTCATAGATACTTTCGTTGATTGATTTAGCTGATCGAGCGGCGGTCAAGCAAGGCGCGGGCCAAGGTACCGGCATCGACATACTCCAACTCCCCACCCACCGGAATCCCACGGGCAATGCGGGTTACTTTAATGCCTTTAATCTTTAAGACCTCACCGATGTAATGCGCAGTGGCTTCACCCTCACTCGTGAAGTTGGTCGCAAGCACCACCTCACGCACGGGTCCTCCAAACTCCGGTTTCTCGATCCGATCTAGGAGGCGGTCAAAGTGGATCTCATTGGGTCCCATACCATCAAGGGGTGAGATACGACCCATCAGCACAAAGTACTGGCCCTTAAAGCTCATGGTTTGTTCGACCATCACTTGATCGGCGGGGGTTTCCACCACGCACAGCAAAGAGGAATCACGACGTGGGTCGCTACAAGTGGTGCAGAGCTCCAGTTCAGTAAAAGTATTGCAACGCTGGCAGTTGCCAATCGACTCGACCGCCTCACCCAATGACTGGGCTAAGACAGCGGCACCATTGCGATCATGTTGCAATAAGTAATATGCCATGCGCTGCGCTGATTTGGGGCCAACACCTGGTAAGACCCGCAGGGCCTCCACCAAACGACTAAGTGCGTCTTGAGGCTCGTTTGGTGATTTGGTCCGACTCATCCGACTTTAAAACGGTAACTTAAATCCAGGGGGCATGGGCATCCCAGCGGTCGCTCCCGACATCAGGGCTTGGCTAGCGGCTTCAGCTTGTTTGAATGCATCGGTGTATGCGGTCACCACCAGATCTTCGAGCATCTCGCGATCATCCATCGCTGCGGGATCAATTTGTACTCGCTTCATCTCATACTTGCCACTAATCGTGACCTTCACCATGCCTCCTGCGGCTTGACCGGTGAGCTCTAAGGCATTGAGCTCTTCCTGAGCGCGCTTCATCTTCTCTTGCATTTGCTGGGCTTGTTTCATTAAGCCCGCAATTTGACCCTTCATCATGGTGTGCTTCTCCGCTATCGAAATTAATTAATGGGACGAACCGAGCCTGAGACCACTTTGGCTCCAAACTCGCGCTCAAGCTCTTTTAAGAATGGATCCTCAGCAATTTGCTCTTCGGCATTGAGTTTTTTCTCTGCATAGATCTCGGCATCGACTTTAGCAATCGTGTAATTGGCCTTGCCCTCACCCAACTGAATCTTGACCGGTTTGCCATATTGCGCACGTAGAGCTTCTCCAAAACGAAGCAATGCATCATCGGTCGCTAATTGTGGCATCGCAGTCGTCAGAGTAATAAAGAGTGTCGTTGGGGTATCGCGCCACTCCACGAGTTCGGTTTGGTGGGCTAGTTGCTGCAAGAGCCCTCGGAGTGGCAAGTGACGCACTAACTCATGCCAATCGGGCTTGATCTCACTATTGAGGTTCGGTGCATGGGTGGCTGTCTCGGGCGCAGTTTTTGCAACAGTACTTGCAACACTCTTTGCAACCGGCTTTGCCTCCCCTGACTTATTTGCCGCAGCAGCTGGTTTAGAGGCTTGCGCAGCAGCCTTCGGTGCACTATTCGCTGTTACTGAGGTGGTGCCACTGCCGCCGGGCTTGAAAGCTAACATTCGTAAGAGCGCCATCGCAAATCCAGCTTGCTCATCGGGAGCTAATGACAAATCAGCGCGGCTGGTAATGGCAATCTGATAAAAGAGTTGGGTTTCTTCGGGAGTAAACGCCTTCGCAAGCCTGCGAATCTCATTCGCCTCTGGCCAATCCTCCAATACAGAGTCAGGCACGATCTGGGCTGTAGCTATTTTGTGTAAGAGACTGGCTAGGTCTTGCAGCGCTAAAGAGAACGACATGCTGCGTAGACCCATCTCTTCGGCAATCTCGTTTAAGGTCTTGCCATCTTTATTCTGTAGAGCATCCAAGATCTTGATGAGATAGGTCTCATCAATCGTGCCCAGCATGGTGCGAACTGCGGCCTCTGTGACCGGTCCTGCTGCATAGGCGATGGCTTGATCGGTGAGCGATAGCGCATCGCGCATTGATCCCTGGGCGGCTTTCGCAATCACCCGTAAGGCATTCGCTTCTGCAGTCACTGACTCCGACCCCAAAATCTGTTGCAGGTGCTCTACGATCAGAGGTACTGGCATTTGCTTGAGATTGAACTGCAAGCAACGAGAGAGTACGGTAACCGGTACCTTTTGAGGATCGGTAGTTGCCAAGATGAACTTCACATGGGGTGGTGGCTCTTCCAAGGTCTTGAGCATGGCATTAAAGGCATGCGTGGAGAGCATATGCACCTCGTCAATCATGTAGACCTTAAAGCGTGCACTGCTAGGTGCATAAGCAGCTTTCTCTAATAGAGAGACCATCTCATCCACACCACGATTACTCGCCGCATCCATTTCGATGTAATCAACAAACCGTCCAGCATCAATCTCGGTACAGGCTTGACATTGGCCACAAGGCTCTGAGGTCATTTGTCCTTTGCCATCCGACCCCGTGCAATTGAGGGCTTTGGCCATGATGCGAGAGATGGTGGTCTTACCGACTCCACGGGTGCCCGTGAATAACCATGCATGGTGTAAGCGGCCTTGATCTAAGGCGTGAGTTAAGGCTTTAACTACGTGATCCTGACCCACCAGTTCAGTGAACGTTTTAGGGCGCCATTTACGAGCCAGTGCAAGTGCAGTCATGGGCTCAATTCTAACAAGGCTACAATGAGAATGGACGGGCCTCCTCGCATGGTGGCTTGGCAACCTGGTCAGGTCGGGAACGAAGCAGCCATACCCAAATACTATCAGTGCCGAGGGTCGGGCTCGTCCTCATTTCCGACCCATATGAATGAATCGTAAGTTTTTGCTATTTACTAAAGAGTCCAAGGAATACCCCGAACAAACTCTTAAAAGTCAAATACGCGATCCCCAGGATCGTAATGGCCATCAGCAAACGGGAACCAAATTCAATACGAAATATTTTGGCTCGATTATGAGTGAGTTCGATTAAAAATACCATCTTAGACCCCTAACCTTTCAATTGAATAATCACTAGGTTATTGATAACTATCTGGCTTGTGAAGAAGGTAAGGCTTAAAAGTTTGTAATCATAATAAAAACAATGCGTAGGGAACGGTTGCTTTCTTATTTAGCTTTTGCAAAGCGTTTAAGGTCTGCGTACTCTTCTGGGAATATCTCGCCGATTTCCCGATAAATGATTTTGTTTTTCTGATCGAGAATGATAAGGATGGGTATACCCTTCACCTTTCCCATTGATTTTTGTAGTTCTGGGGTCATCATGGCTGCTGGGAATGTGTATTGATTGTTCTCCATGTATTGCTTAGCAAGTAATGGGTTCTTATCAATGGAGATCGTGATTACGTTTAGAGAATTGGGTGGTAACTCTTTATAGAGTTTCTCAAGGTAGGCATTTTGTTTCTTACAAAATGGGCACCAGGTGGCCCAAACCTGGATTAAGGTGTTCTTGGTGTTATTGGCCGGTATGGCATACGGCATATTGTTGAGAGTTTGCAGCTGCCCCAACTCAATCGTTTGACCAACCGTCAGCGCCATGGCCATGCCCGGCAGGAGCATGAGGCTTAGGATTAGGTGCTTCAGGGTGCGCATGTCCTAATGCTAACGGATTTAGTGGGGTTATTGATCCGCTTGGAAGGGTCATTAACTTCCCCTATACTGGCTCATATAGTGAGCCTTTAATGGTTCATGCTGTTGCCTATTCTGCATTGGGAGATCGTCAATGAGTGATTTAGAGCGCTTACACAAGATTAATTACATGATCCAGAATCAGGGCTGCGTGCCGATCGAGGAGTTCATGGCGAAGTTAGAGATCTCCCGTGCAACGTTCAAACGCGATCTCGATTACCTGCGTGATCGCATGAACGCGCCCATTGTGTATGACCGTTCCATGGGCGGCTATCGCTTTGATAAACCCAACGCTGGGGATAAATTTCAGTTACCTGGACTGTGGTTCTCTGAAAAAGAGGCCACTGCCCTTGTTCTCATGCAACATCTCTTATCCAATCTAGATACCAATGGCTTACTAAGCCCTCATATTTCGCCCCTCATGAACATCATTGATGGCATCTTGGGCCAGTCAGAGGTCTCTGCTAAAGAGTTACGTAAGCGCATTAAGGTCTTTGGCATGTCAGCCCGCAAGAATGTGC
>CANHDS010000079.1 GCA_947459465.1 Burkholderiaceae bacterium
ACGCCATAAACATCAGGTTGATATCTTATTTTTAAACGCGGACACCAATACCCTAGTACAACGCTTCTCTGAAACGCGCCGCCGTCACCCGCTCTCTCATCCCACGCAATCGAGCACCTTAATTGATGCAATTGAAAAGGAACGTGAATTACTTGCACCCTTGGCACGCGAGGCTCAACAAATTGATACGGGGCATATCCCAGCCCACACACTTCGACATTGGATTGCAGATCAGTTAAAACAAAGGCCGATTGGACTGGCCCTCATATTTGAGTCGTTTGCATTTAAAGGTGGCGTGCCCAGCGAAGCAGATATTGTGTTTGATGTGCGCTGTTTACCGAACCCACACTACGAATTGGCGCTACGCGATCAGAATGGCTTAGATCAAAAAGTTGCTGAGTATTTGTGTGCATTTCCTGAGGTCTCGCAAATGCTTGCCGATATCCAGGCTCATATCCAAAAATGGTTACCGTACTATTTAAAAGATGGTCGTAGTTATCTCACGGTAGCGATTGGCTGTACTGGCGGTCAACATCGATCAGTCTATCTAGTTCATCAGTTACACGAATTTTTTTCCAAGGCAGCAATCAAAGACGTCTATGTATTAGAACGTCATCGTGAGTTAGATTCCAAAAAAACTCGGATTGGCTGAGGTAGGCCATACTCCCCCAATCGAC
This sequence comes from Burkholderiaceae bacterium, assembly GCA_947459465.1. GTDB lineage: Bacteria > Pseudomonadota > Gammaproteobacteria > Burkholderiales > Burkholderiaceae > Polynucleobacter. Next base: position 678 of record CANHDS010000079.1, read on the forward strand.
TCATGCGAATCCAATCGATTGCATAGCTTGTGCATAACCATTTCTGTTTCAGATCAATGACCCAAGGTTGGATCTGCAAACGTCGATGGCTAAATATGTGCTCAATTACGCCTCTTTTTTCAATTGAGGTAATTGCCGCTAAATCTTTTTTAGATAGCTGACTAACAAATTCCGTCTGATTGAGTAGATCGATGACGTCGATGGATTTTGAATGATCTAATTTCTTAGCCGCTGGCTGCCACGGAGTCTCAATTAAAGAGTAAAGCCCACCCCAAATCGCTTTTGGAGGTCGCCTCTCAAGTAATATCTCATCCTGATAACGAATCAAAAAGATGTGCGTTGTGAATGCGGGAGATTCTTTTTTTTTCTTCTTTGCTGGAATGTGCTCAACATGACCAATTTCGTATGCTTTGCACTCACTCATCATTGGGCACGACTGGTCCTGACTTTGGCATTTAGCAGCCTTCGAGGCACACCAGGTAGCCCCAAAATCCATGAGCGCTTGGGTATAAACAGGCATTTGAGACTTCGATTTGGGCAGAATGGCCGTTGCATGCTCCCAAAGTAATTGCGTAGTCTTATGGCTTTGTGGGTCACTGGTGATACCAAAAAAACGGCTAATGACCCGCTTTACATTGGCATCTAGACTTGGGGCGCGCTCCTCAAAAGCAAAGGCAGCAATTGCACCCGCTGTGGATCGGCCAATTCCAGGTAATTTCACAAGCTCTTGTACCGAGCTGGGAAACTGCCCTGCGTACTCTGCCATGATCTGTTGTGCACAGCGATGGAGATTACGCGCGCGCGAGTAATACCCCAATCCGCTCCACAGCGCCATAACCGCATCAAGATCAGCGCTTGCCAGCGCTTTAACTGTTGGAAATTGACGCATAAATTGTGGGTATCGCTCCATCACGGTGCTAACCTGGGTCTGCTGTAACATGATTTCCGAAACCCAAATTGCATATGGATCCTTTTGACCTTGCCAGGGCAGGCCATGACGGCCATGTTGCTTTGACCAACGAATCAGGGTTTGAGAAAAACAAAACCCCATACCTATCGCTTCTGACACCGAGGGCAATAGTAAGTAGAACGTTGGCCTTGAGTAATTTGCCGTATCGGTGTTTTGCATACTCGACAGGGCTCGTTTGCTCGATCATAGACTTTCGTTTGCATCATGAAGTAACCAGGATCACCATGTGCATCCACAAAATCACGCAAACTACTTCCACCAGCAGCAATTGCTTTTTTTAGAATGACCCGCACGGCCTCGGCCAAGCGCTCACATTGTGCTTTAGTTAACTTACCAGCGGGTAGGCCTGGGTGGATACCTGCCTCAAACAGGGATTCGGAACAATAAATATTGCCGACACCAACGACCGCTTGTCCGGCCAATAAAAATGCTTTTACCGAAATTGTTCGCTTACGGGAATACTGATATAAACGCGTCGCACCCAGTGGTCCAGCAAACTCCTCGGCAAGTGGCTCTGGCCCTAATTTTCGAATTAAAGGGTGCTCAAGTACGTTACCCCTGGTGGATGGGTGCCACAATACAGCACCGAACTTTCGGGGGTCATGAAGACGCAAACTAAGGCCATCAAAATGAATTGAAACTCGATCATGTGGTTTTAAAGGATCTTTTTGGGGTAATACGCGCAATACTCCCGTCATTCCCAAATGAATAATCAAAAATCCATTGGTCATTTTGAGTAATAAATACTTACCGCGGCGTTCGATCGTATCTAAACGTTGGCCAATCAGAATTTTGGGAAGCCCTTTGGGAACCGGCCAACGTAGTCGACCGTCAACCACATTCACATGGGTAACGCGGCGCCCCTCAAGGTGAGGCTTAATTCCCAAGCGTGTGACTTCGACCTCTGGCAGTTCTGGCATCGGTACATTGTAGTTTCGAGGATTAGAATGTGCTGATGGGCTATCAATCTGCTTTTATTTCAACAAAGATCGGTCTGAAGCATTTATTGCTCTGGGCTGTCTGTTGCTGCTCTTTCGGTTACTTCCTGCCCGCTCTCGCCCAAAGTAAGGGGGCTACCAGTGAGCAAGTGTTTGAAATACTTGCCTCTGAAATTGCCCTCCAACGCGGTGAAGCTGGGTTGGCCTATCAAACCTACTTAAGCTTAGCGCGACAAACAAGAGATCCTGCCTTAGCCCAACGTGCGATGGAAATTGCAATTGCGGCAAACGCTGCGGATCTTGCCTTAATCGCTGCACAAACGTGGGATGAATTGTCAAAGCCAGGTCAAAGTAAACCCAAGGAAGTACTAGTGACCTTGCTGATGCTTAATCAACGGTGGTCTGATGCCGTTTCACCAGCAATAGCCCTACTGAAGGGACAGAGCCTTAAGGAGCGCGAACAAATTCTGCAACAGTGGCAAAGCTTATTAGGTCGGGCTCAAGATGAGGGCGCAGCAATGAATGCGTATTACAAAATTGTTGCAGCCCTAGTGCCACCTCCCTCCAACCCCCAAATTCTGTATACCTACGCTCTCGCTGCTGAAAAATCTGGTCAGTTTGAGGTGATGGAAAAGACCTTAAGAACCATCATTGAACGCAATCCAAATGATATTCAAGCACTCAATGCACTTGGTTACTCGTTAGCTGACCGCAACATCAAACTTAAAGAAGCGTATTTACTCATCTTAAAAGCGCATAACCTAGATCCGAAAGATCCATTTATTTTAGATAGTTTGGGCTGGGTTAATTTCCGTTTAGGCAACAACGAGCTTGCCTTAAAACAACTTCAAGACGCATTTCGGATCAAGCCTGAAGCGGATATCGCAGCCCATCTTGGCGAGGTCCTGTGGATCCTTAATCGGCCGATTGAAGCAGAAGAGGCTTGGCGACAAGGTGAGTTAATCGATGCGAATAACACCACCTTGCGTGAAACCTTAAAGCGTCTAAAACCATCTTGGGCAATCTCCATGGATGTAGTTGCTAGTCAGTGGGATGGCCGTTTTGCAGTCAAGGCAAGCGATCGTCCAACAAATAATAATCAGGGTGGATCAGGTAGCTTTACGCTCACCAAAACTGGATTGAGCGATACCTTGGAAATCCGAGGGCCCATGGGCAGTGCGATTGCCAAAATTACAATTAATCCAGGTGAAGCCATCCTGGAACGTGACGGTAAAAAAGTGACTGCCATTGATGCCGATTCTTTAATTCAAAATACCTTGGGTTTACCGCTGCCAGCTCGCGGTTTATCCAATTGGCTAAATGGGCAATTACGTGCCGGAAGTCCAGCTCGACTTGAGCGTGACGATAAAGGCCAGGTGAAACGAATCTCGCAAGATGGATGGGATTTAGCTTATGTATGGAATGAAAATAAGAAGATTGAGCGTCTGACGATGATTCGAAACACGAACACGGGCTCGATTGATGTGCGCTTAATTTTTGATCAAGTGAATGAGTAATCGACTCGAGCTCCTTGCTCCAGCCAAAATCAATTTATTTCTTCATGTGACCGGTCGACGTTCAAACGGGTATCACGAACTTGAATCCGTCTTTCAACTGGTTGATTGGTGTGATCGGCTTTCCTTTCATGCGATTCCTCAGAGCACTGTTATTCGGCATAGCAGTAATCCAGAGATTGCTCCCGAGAATGATCTCGTAGTGCGGGCTGCTCAATTACTGAAAATGCATACGAACTATCGCCACGGAGTTGAAATTCATCTTGAAAAAAATATTCCGATTGGAGCGGGCTTAGGCGGCGGATCATCGGATGCGGCCACAGTGTTAATTGGCTTGAACCGCCTCTGGAATCTTCATCTACCGCCAAATGAACTGATTGATCTAGCATTA
>CANHDS010000080.1 GCA_947459465.1 Burkholderiaceae bacterium
ATGCCGATCGCATTGATCAAAAGTCCCATTCCACATCACTCGCAATTCTTGACTATAAGCATCAAAGTCGTGAGAAGGTCTTAGAACGAAGCACCCAACTCTTTGATGATCCGCAGTTATTACTTTATGCCAAGGCTTTATCAGCACAGGGTCCGATCGATCAATTGGATTGGGTTGCTCTCAAAATGAACCCCAAGAAAAGAGATGCAGCCGAGCGCTCCGTTGCGATTACAGATATACCGCTCGCGATACAGCAACTGAATGAACAATTACAAAATGACCTGGGTAGCATTTGGTCAGGACAGGCTATGCATGCCTTTGCACCCGAGAGCACCTGTCGTTATTGCGATGCCCGCGGTATTTGCCGAAAGGGGATGTGGTGAGAACTCAGCAAGCTCTTCAAATCGCCACAGTCTGCGATCCGCAGCGCTCCGTTGTGGTATCGGCGTGTGCCGGGAGCGGGAAGACCTGGTTACTCGTAGCTCGCCTAGTCCGTATTTTGCTGACTGGCGAGTCGCCCCGATCAATCTTGGCACTTACCTTTACTCGTAAAGCTGCGCAAGAGATGCGCGAACGCCTATATCAGCTGTTGCAATCCTGGACCACCCTCAGTGACCTCGAGCTTATCAGCGCACTCGAGGAGCGAGGACTTGATCCTGCAAAAGCCCAAGCGCAACTCCAGTCAGCCCGCTCGCTTTATCAACGTTTGTTATCCAATCCGCATACCGTATCGATCGACACCTTTCATGGATGGTTTGGGCGCTTACTCGCCGGGGCACCGGTCTCGATGGGCGCTCAGTCAGGATTTACCTTGCGCGAGGACGCTAAACGCTTGCAACAGGAATGCTTAGACGATTGGTGGGTGTCGATGCCCGCCGAGGTTCTTCGCCATTATGAGTATTTGATTGATCAACTAGGCTCAGCACAAGCCCATCAGTTTTTGACAGGAGCTAATGGACTGATGCAACAAAAGGGTGCGTGGGTATTTTTCAAGAAAGCCTGTGAGGCTCGCAGTGAGGGTGTGACCCAGGCCTTATATAGATACTGTCAAGAGCTTTCTCAGCCCAATCCCTTAATAGTAAGACTTCAGGAACCCAAAGCCCTTGACGAGTTAAAGCTGTTGCTTGACGCGTTTTCTAACGGCGGAGTTCGCGACCAACAGGGGCTATCAGAATTAAGTAGGGCGCTTCAAGCGATGGAGCAACAACAATTTGAGAAGGCAGTGCATTTACTTGTCCCCGTTTTCTTGACGCGCGATGAACTCCCAACCTACCGTAAAGATAACGATAGTGCCTCAAAAGCAATTCAATCGTATTTAGCAGCGCGCAACTACGATCTCAATCGATTCATTGCTATTCGGCAAGCCTGGGCGCTCGCATGTGAGCAGTTCATTGAATGGCAATCCCAGCAGCAGGCTCTTGCACTTAATCAGGCCTGGTTCACAATCGGCGCCGCCATGCTCGAGCATATTGAGCATGCGAAGGAACGCATGCGAGTGCGAGATTTCGATGATCTAGAACTTGGGGTGGCGCAATTGATAGCCGATCCACACGTTGCGGCCTATTGGCAAGCGCGTTTGGATGCGCGCTACCACCATATTCTGATTGACGAGTTTCAAGATACCAACCCCTTGCAGTGGCAAATTCTGCGGGCGTGGCTTGCAGCCTACGGGGAAGATCAGGATAAGCCCAAGGTATTTATTGTGGGCGACCCCAAGCAGTCGATTTATCGATTCCGTCGCGCTGACCCTCGTTTGTTTGAAGCCGCTACCCGCTTTTTACAAAAGCACGACCACGCTCATCTTGAACAACAGAACACCACGCGTCGCAATGCGCCTGTGATTGTGGAGGCGGTTAACCGCATCTTCACAACCAACCAAGTCCCCAGCAACTATCCTTTTCAAGTACAGGCCACACTCTGGAGTGCTCCTGACACATCGAGTCACTCAAACTTCGCACGGGGCGAAGCTTATCGGCTGCCATTGATTCCGATGATGGATGAGCCAGAGGCAAATGTCCGTCCGAACGCGCTTGTGATGCCCCGCATTAATAGCCGTGAGACAGGTGCCAAACAGCAGCGATTATTAGAAGGGCAGCGACTTGCACAATTGATCCATAAGGTAATTCAAACACGCTTAGTACTTGATGAGGTGGTTGACCTCAATCAGCAGCAGCAGCGTCAAAAAGTCTGGCGACCGGCACACTTAGGCGACTTTTTAGTGCTCGTCAAGCGTCGTCAATATCTACCCGAATACGAAGAGGCACTCCGGCATACCAATTTATTATTTGAAAGTCCACGCTTAGGTGGTCTACTCGAGACCCTTGAGGTTGACGACCTCATTGCCCTGCTGACGATTCTGAGTAACCCAAATCATGATCTTGCACTTGCGCAGGTCTTACGAGGCCCCTTGTATGGCCTGAGTGAAGCGCAGATGCAAATGCTCGCTGAGCTAGTTCAAAGTAATCGGGGCTATCGCAATTGGTGGGAAGCCTTAACGCATGCAGATGATCACCCTTATGGTGAGATCTTTTTGGGCATCTCAAAGCAACTCATGATGTGGATGGAGTTAGCCAAACATCTACCGGTGCATGACCTTCTTGATCATGTGTATTTCTCGGGTGACATTCGTTGTAAATACGCTAGCCTTTGCCATGCGCGGGACCGAGATCAGGTCTTGGCCAATTTAGACGCTTTTCTAGAGCTTGCTCTTAATTTAGATGGTGGACGCTACCCCAGCTTAGGTCGATTTATTACTCAACTCAAACAGATGCGCCGCGGCGATCAAGATGAAACACCCGACGAGGGTGAGATGCGAGGTGAGTTACCTTTCGAGGACGATGGCGATGATGTAGAAGAAGGGGATTACGATCTGGACCCACATTCGATCGCTCATCGCCAACAACGCATCCGATTGATGACCATTCATGGGGCAAAAGGATTAGAGGCGCCTTTCGTAATCATCCTGGATTGCAACCATACGGCACTCACAAACCCAGGACGTGGAGTGTTGCTTGATTGGAAACCTGAATGCGAAGCGCCAGATCATCTATCGATGTTCACTAAGCTTAGCTTATCTAAAGCGCGTGAGGATTTATTAATTCAAGAAAAAAACATTGCTTTGCATGAGAACTGGAACCTTTTCTACGTGGCACTGACCAGAGCTAAACAAGGACTTTGGTTAAGTGGTGTGGAGAGCGCCAGACATCGTCAGCAAGGTGGATTGGTACCCGATAGTTGGTATGAGCGAGCTTGCGAAGGTCAAATCCCCCTCGATACCGCACTCGATGAAGACCCAACTGGTTCAATCCATTTGAGCCATCCCCAATTAGCATCACAAAACAATGAACCCTTTGAATACCCGGATCTTGTCTTAACGTGGCAGGGCTTACCAAGTACATCGTTAGCACCTGAGGTGCCCAATATCGATGAGCAGCGGCGCATGCAAGAGGGCGATTGGTTTCATGCGCTCTTGGAACGGATTACGCCTACGCAATACCGCACCGCAGAAGCAATGCCAGACGCGCATACTCTTGCGAGTCGATTTGGTATCGACGAATCAAGTGCACAGCGCACGATCGAACGCGTGCAGATCGTTTGCAATAGCACCGAACTGATCCCATTTTTTAGCCCTGCGATCTATCGCAATGCTTGGAATGAGCTCGATGTCGTGAGCGAGGATGGGCGATGCTTGCGGATTGATCGCTTAGTGGAGTTTGAAAACGAGTTTGTGGTGTTAGATTACAAGCTCAGCACCCCAGAACCATCCGAGCCACTGCATTCACAGTATCAAATGCAACTTAAGCGTTATTGCCAAGCAGTACAGCGATTATTTCCAAATAAGACAGTGCGCAGCCTGCTCATCGATGCACACGGTCACAGTAGCAATTTACTAATTTAGATCTCAACGATCATTTCAATTTCAACACAAGCCCCTAAGGGAATCTGTGGAACCCCAAAGGCACTACGGGCGTGTTTGCCAATTTCGCCAAAAACCTCGACGATGAGTTCAGAACAACCATTCATCACCAGATGTTGCTCAGTAAATTCAGGAGTGGAGTTAACCAGGCCCATGACTTTGACAATTCGACGCACCCGATCGAGGGAGCCGAGGTGAGCATTCAAAGTCGAAAGTAAATCAATCGCGATACTGCGTGCGGCCAACTGACCCGAAGCAGTATCCATATCGAGACCCAATTTACCGACCCATGGCTTGCCATCGCGCTTGGCAATATGGCCCGAGAGGAATACCTGATGACCGGTGGTAACCGCCATCACGTAGGCAGCTGCCGGTGTACCGGGGCTAGCTAGGGTAATTCCTAGGTCACGTAGTTTCTGGGAAATCACACTCATGAAACTCCTTCAAGGAATGGGGGTTAAATACAAAATCATCTGGTAAGGCCCTAGTATAGGGAGCTGACAAAATTACCTGACAATATTCGCTGTCAGCTATACTTCAGCCTACAAAATATTAACC
>CANHDS010000081.1 GCA_947459465.1 Burkholderiaceae bacterium
TCATACGATAATAGTCTTTGACCCTAATAAACCCTAAATCCCGTGTCTAAGACCAGCACCCCCAATAAGCCCGGACTAGACCTAGTAGCCGCTGTGGACCTCGGCTCGAACAGCTTTCGACTCCTTATCTGCCAAGCTTACATTACTCCCTCCGGAATGCAGCTGCGTACCATTGATACCTTACGTGAACCGGTTCGTTTGGCGGCAGGCTTAACCCCCGGAAAGGTCTTGGATGACGAGGCCATAGAACGGGGCCTCGGTGCAATTCGACGTTTTGGTGAGCGTTTGCGTGGCTTTCAGCCAGAACAGGTGAGAGCCGTTGCCACGAATACCTTGCGGGTAGCGCGCAATGCGCAAAAGTTTGTGCAAGAAGCCCAAGTTGCTTTGGGATTTCCCATTGAGGTAATCGCTGGCGTTGAGGAAGCCCGCCTGATTTATATTGGCACCTCCCATGAGGCCCCAGCGGTTTCTGGCAATCGTTTAGTGATTGATGTCGGTGGCGGTTCCAGCGAGTTCATTATTGGTAAGGGCTACGAGCCGAAGCTCTTAGAGAGTCTTTATATCGGCTGCGTATCCCATAGCATCCGTTTTTTTCCAAACGGTGCGATCGATCCCCATGCATTTAAAGAGGCAGAGCTTGCGGCACGCCGTGAGGTGCAAGTGATTAAAGGACGATTTAGTAAATCGGGCTGGAATCAAGTGATCGGCTCTTCAGGAACGGCGCGCGCTTTATCGGATTTGATTGCAGACAACAAACTCAATGGCCCTGTGGAGAAGTCGACCCTTGATCCCTTAGACAATAACGGTGCGGGAGTGATTACCTTGCAAGGCCTCAAGGGCCTTAAGAAGCGCCTTCTGGATTTTGATCACATCGATCGCGTTAATCTCATGAACCTCAAAGATGATCGTCGCCCTGTATTGCCAGGTGGCCTATCGATCATGCTCGCCATCTTTGATGAGTTAGGTATTGAGCGGATGGAGGTCAGCGATGCGGCACTGCGGGTGGGGGTACTCTATGATCTATTGGGACGAACGCAGCATGACGACATGCGCTTTGTGACCGTTGAGCAGTTCATGCAGCGCTATGCAGTCGATCGTGAGCAGGCTCATCGCTTAGGGATGTTGGCCGCAGAGTTCTTGGCCCAATTACCAAAACCCGATCATGAAAACCGCACCGATAACCTCGCGTTACTCGGTTGGTCAGCTAACCTGCATGAGGTGGGATTATCGATCTCGCATAATGGGTATCACAAGCACTCGGCTTACATCGCAGCGAACGCCGATATGCCAGGATTTTCCAAGAATGATCAAGCCCGACTAGCCGCGCTACTTCTGGGGCATACGGGCAAGCTTGGAAAGCTCTCGAACAATGCCAACTTCACCGATTGGCGGATGTTGTTTTGTATTCGCCTAGCCCATGTCTTGTGCCGCTCACGCACGGATGAGCATTTACCCAAGGTGAGGGTGAAGAGCCCCAACAGTGAGACCTTTGAGGTCTTGCTTGATCGGCAGTGGGCAAGCGACCACCCCTTAACTGAGTTCAGTCTGCGTAAAGAGGCTGCGGAGTGGGAACGAATAGGGTATCGCTATACCCTAAAGCTAACGGATTAGTCAGTTTTTTCTAGAAAATGCTTTGCGTAGCGCGGGTTCATATCCGAGAGACGCAGCATCGTCAGTAGGTCAGCAGTGTTGAAGTCTGGATCCCAAGCGGGTGCACTGCAAATCTTTGCCCCGAGCTTTAGATAGCCCTTAATGAGCGGTGGTGCTTCAACATGAAGATCACCATTTAAGCGATCTAAAGGGAGGGGTAGCTTCGGGAACGCATGGTTCTCAACCGGCGCCATTTGCTCTGGCCCGAGCGAGTTATAAAGACTTGCAGCATAGTGACCGCCATCGGCCATTGGAATGCTGGCGCAACCAAGCATGATCTCGTATTGGTGCTGTTTCATGTACTGGCCAAGACCGCTCCACAGAGCCATGATGACTGCTCCTGAGCGATAGTCCTCATGCACGCACGAGCGACCCACCTCAACCATTTTGGGGCGTAAATGATTGATACGGGAGAGGTCAAACTCGGAATCCGAATAGAGGCGGCCGAGTTGACTGGCCTTATGCGGTGGCAGGACGCGGTAAGTGCCAATCACGCGCAAGGTCTCTGGGTCACGAATCAACAAATGATCACAATAGGCATCAAACTCGTCGATATCAAGACCGTCTTCATTGGCTGGCAGATGTGCACCCATCTCTTCAGCGAATACCTTATAACGTAGGCGCTGCGCTTCTTTAATCTCTTCGTCATTCATGGCCCAAGAGATCTTAAACGGTGCGCGTTTGGCTTTGCCTAAAAGCTTTGGAACATTTTCTAGACCAGTTTTGGAGGAGGATGCCTCGGATTTGGTCTCGCTCTCCGTTAACTCCGTCATTTTGGCAAAGAGTTTTTTTAAGGGATTCAATTTATCCGCCCAAGGTTTCGTAGGATTTGATGGGTTCGCATGAGGTTTGCTTGTAATAAATAAGTTGTCCAGGGGCGAAAAGGGATTTGGGATATCAGGCATAGCGGTTCCTAGGTTGATAGCCTGATCCTATAGGGCATATATTACAGGAATAAGGCAATCGCGACAGAATCATAAGTATTTGTTTTTATTGAATAAATTCTTTGTCGAGGACGGCAATCCAGGTTACAAAGGCGATTAAAAGGGCTGGCCTCCCGGCAGATAGGCCAAAATCCTTGGCCTATTTAGAGAGGTCATGGTGCTCAAAGGAGACCCGGTCAATTGCGGCTTCACCGCTCGAGTTGAGCAGTTCGATCACTAGCACCATGGTTAAGGGCAGATCACGTGAGCTTCGGGGGGAGGGATCTGATCCTATTGGCTTAATAAAAAACGAATGAATTCAGGATGACACATCGGTCATTTTGATGAGAGTTGCTATTACACAGCCCTTTATCATCCTACTTATGGCACATTCATCCCAATTTCTACTCTGGCCTGTATTTCGGATCATTCTCCATGTGATGAAAGGTGTATTCATTCTGATTACGGTCTTCCCCTTTATTCAAGTCAAGAAGAAACAGCACCACATACAAGTCTGGTCAAAACAACTTCTGATGCTATTTAATCTCAAACTCAAGGTCATCAATGACGAGTATTTGCCCAAGAGCGGGGGCTATCTGATTGCTGCTAACCATATTTCGTGGATTGATATTGCTAGCATCCAATCTTTCTTACCTTGCCGCTTTGTCGCCAAGTCAGAAGTGGCTGGCTGGCCCGTCTTTGGGTGGATGGCTAGACAAATCGGAACCCTCTTTATCCGTCGAGACAATAAACGTCACGGTAAAGAGATCGCTAAACAATTAGAAGATCTCTTACCGAAAGAACCGATTTGTATCTGTCCAGAGGGACCCTCAACGGCCGGGGATCGGGTCTTGCCATTCAAGACAAACCTTTTTGAGTCAGCCGCACAAACTCAGGTACAAACGTTCCCGATGGCCATTCGGTATCGTAATGAGCATCAGGAATATAGCGATGCCACGGCCTTCATTGGCGAGATGACCTTAATTGATTCCATCGCTAAGATGCTAAGAACAAAAGCCATTACCGTCGAGCTGATCTTTGCACCAAGCCCAGCAATCGATCTGGATCGCAAGGATCTTGCTCAGTATTGCGAGACCCAGGTGCGATCCATGATTGAGGCTACTAGAAGTTAGCTCGAACGCCCACCATCAAACTGCGGCCGGGTTGGGGTGCGTATAAGCGAACCGCCATCGGTGTGGTGGCATACCGAATATCATCGTTTAGAATGTTTCTGAGCATCATATAGCCCGTCCAACTCACTTTATTGATCTTCTCGGTATAAGACAAACCGGCATTTAAGAGGTTATAGCTTGGAGTAGGACCAACCTCCCAGTCAGCAAGACGATTTTGTTGAAAGCTATAGGTATAACTGGCGTTGGCCAACCAACCATTCTTCTGATGCGCCACCTGTACACCAACTCGAGGGGCGGGCTGTAAGGGCAAGTTACCACCGGCATCAAAGGTGCCCTGAGACGCATCGGCAAATAAGCGAGCACCACTACCCACATTGCCCCAGTTATAGGTCAACTCACCCTCAGCCCCTTTGATAGTAGCAGCAGCTTGTTGGTATTGAACAACCGAAAAACCCTCTGGGCCTTCATAATCACTTGGATAGTAGTATCCAAAAATATAGTTATTAAATTTGTTGAGATATACATTCACCTTGCCTTTGACCTTACCCATTGTTTTTTGGATATTTAATTCAAGATTATGGGAAGTTTCTTTACTTAAATTCGAGTTACCAATTACAAATGTTGCAGTCGATTCATGTTCGCCGTAGGAGTAAAGCTCTGGAGCACTTGGAGCTCTTTGAGAAACTGTATAACTTAAGCCCGTTGCGTATCCATGTGTGAAATTCCATAGGCCCCCAGCCGAATACGACATTAAATTAAAGTTTCGA
>CANHDS010000082.1 GCA_947459465.1 Burkholderiaceae bacterium
GCAATTGATGTTGAGAAAGAGCGTATTTCGCTGGGCATCAAACAAATGTCAGGCGATCCTTTCAATAACTTTACGTCGACAAGCGATAAAGGCAGCATGGTCACCGGTACCGTGAAGAGCGTTGATGCAAAGGGTGCTGTAATTGCTCTCGCCGATGAGGTGGAAGGTTATTTACGCGCTTCTGAGATTTCGACCGATCGTGTTGAGGACGCTCGTAATGCCTTGAAAGAGGGCGATTCCGTTACGGCCATGATCATTAATATCGATCGTAAATCGCGTTCGATTAATTTATCGATCAAGGCAAAAGATAGTGCTGAGCAACAAGATGCCATGAACAAGTTACAGGGTGATGCTGGCTCTGGTACGACTAATCTTGGCGCCCTGTTGAAGGCGAAGATGGATAATCAAAGCTAAGGTGATACCGCCACCCATTGGGTGGTGGGCTAATTAGACTATGTCAGATCAAGAGCATCAAGCAATTACGCGTTCTGAGCTTGTAGAGAGCCTTGCGGAGCAGTTCCCGCAACTCCTACCTCGGGATGTAGAGCTAGCAGTAAAAACCTTATTAGATACGATGACCCAAGCATTGGCTGAGGGGAAACGCATCGAGCTACGCGGTGTGGGTAGTTTTGTTTTGCACCATCGACCTGCTCGCACGGGGCGCAATCCTAAGTCGGGTGAGAAGGTTTTGATACCTGAGAAGCGTGTTCCTCATTTCAAACCAGGTAAAGAGCTTCGTGAGCGCGTAGATTACAAGCCGCTTGAGCAAAAATTAGTCCTCGATAAAGGGAGTTCGGGTGCCTAGTCCCGCAGTGGCAGATCTCATTGAGATCTAAAAATAGTACCTCTATTCATTTGCCACTGAAATGATTCAAATTGAAACCGGCTGGTTACTCTTAATCCCGATTTTCTTTGGGCTAGGCTGGCTTGCGTCCCGTTGGGATTTGCGATTAGAGGCACGACAAGATGAGCGTGAACGGCTAAAACAGCAACGCTCGACATTCAAAGGCTTGAACCTATTACTAAATGAGCAACCCGATCAGGCGATCGAAACCCTAGTTAAGGTTGCTCAATTAGATCCTGAAACAGTCGATCTGCATTTTTCTCTGGGTAATTTATTTCGTCGTCGTGGTGAGACTGAGCGCGCCATTCGCGTTCACCAACATCTCGCTAACCGAGAAGATTTAAAACCACGTGATCGAGACCATGCTGCGTATGAGTTAGGTCGTGATTTTTTGCGTGCTGGTTTATTAGACCGTGCGGAGGCGTCTCTCAATCAAGTGGGGGCGGGTAAGTTCGCAATTCCGGCTAAAGAGAGTCTGCTCGAGATGTATCAAATTGAGAAAGATTGGAAAAAAGCAATTATTGCTGCCAACGAACTTCAGGACTTGCAAGACAAAAGTCATCAATTAGAAATCGCGCAGTTTTATTGCGAGATTGCTCAAGAGGCATTACGACGCACCGATTTTCCTGAAGCAGAAGGAGCAATTCATCATGCGCTATCGGCAATCCCGAACCACGCACGCGCTTTGATATTGCAAGGTGATTTTTATCTGGCCAATGATCGTCCACAGCAAGCGATTGATGTATGGGCAATCGTCGCAAAAGAAAATTCTGCTTACATGCATTTAGTCGCCGATCGGTGGATGGCTGCGCATCATGCTGTTCATCAAGTGGATCTGGGCTTAGATCAATTACTTGCTCTCCTAAAAACCCAGGCGATTGGTGAACTCTTAGATATCGTGCATAAGCACATGATGCAGATTCGAGGAGCTCAGGCAGCAGAAGCCATGTTAGTCGATGTCATGCAGCATTCCCCGACGCTGAGTGCCTTATCGAAGTTAGCAGAGACCCGCTTGGCTTTGGCGGAAGTTACTGGTCCAGAAACGCGGGTAGCCGATTTAAAGTCAACTCTTGGATTGCTTAAGCAACGGACAACTGCCTTGGCACGTTACACCTGCGGAAATTGTGGATTTCGGGCAAGACGTTTTTACTGGCAATGCCCAGGCTGTAATCATTGGGAGGCATACTCTCCTCGACGGACCGAGGGTGCAGTCCCAAGCGGTCCATCGATGTAATAAATTATCTAGTTTGTATTGACGATAAGGAATAAAGATTGAAAGTTACGATCGTTGGAAGTGGGTATGTGGGCTTGGTTACCGGGGCATGTTTAGCCGAACTCGGTAATACCGTATTCTGCTTGGATCTTGATCAGAAAAAGATTGATCTCTTAAATTCGGGCGGCGTCCCCATTTACGAGCCAGGATTGCAGGAGATGATTACCCGCAATCGATCAGCAGGGCGTATTCAATTTTCAACCAATGTGGCTGCCGCCGTCGAGCATGGTGAGATTCAGTTTATTGCTGTAGGTACACCGCCCGATGAAGATGGCTCAGCCGATTTACAGTATGTGATTGCCGCAGCCCGTAATATTGGTAAACATATGAATGGCCCTAAGGTGATCGTCGATAAGTCAACGGTGCCAGTTGGCACTGCTGAGAAAGTGACCAAAGCGATTTCCGAAGAATTAAAAAAACGCAACCTCGATCCAGGCTGGTGTTCCGTAGTTTCCAATCCTGAGTTCTTAAAAGAAGGTGCTGCAGTAGAAGACTTCATGCGCCCCGACCGGATTGTGATTGGTACTAATCAGGATGCTGCAGGACTGCGTGCCAAAGAACTGATGCGTAAACTCTATGCGCCATTTAATCGTCATCACGAGCGCACCTATTACATGGATGTGAAGAGTGCTGAGCTCACCAAATATGCAGCCAATGCAATGTTGGCTACCCGTATCTCCTTTATGAACGAGCTCGCTAATTTAGCGGATGCAGTGGGCGCTGATATTGAAGCGGTTCGCCAGGGGATTGGCTCAGACTCACGAATTGGCTATGGATTTTTGTATGCAGGAACGGGCTATGGAGGTTCTTGCTTTCCAAAGGATGTCTCGGCCTTGACTAAAACAGCTTTACAGCATGGGCGCGACCTAAAAATCTTAGAGGCCGTCGAGGCGGTCAATCAGAACCAAAAAACAATCTTGATTGAGAAGATCATCAAACGTTTTGGTGATGACCTCTCTAAGCATCAATTTGCAGTGTGGGGTTTGGCATTCAAGCCCAATACGGATGATATGCGTGAGGCTCCAAGTCGCTATATTATTTCGGAGTTGGTCAAGCGAGGTGCTCAAGTGGTTGCTCACGATCCAGTTGCAATGACAGAGGCACAACACGCTTTGGAATTAGATCTTCAGGCGAAGCCCGATCAACTTAAGCGGGTTTCTTTAGCAAAGACTCCTGAGGATGCCCTAGCAGGGGCTAGCGCATTGATCATTGTGACCGAGTGGAAGGCATTCCGTAGCCCTGATTTTGATCGTTTGAAGCATGCAATGAAGAACCCCATCATTTTTGATGGGCGCAATCTGTATGAACCTCAAGCCATGACGGATCTCGGTTTTGAGTATTACGGGATTGGTCGGCATAATTAACACACGAACTAAATCTAGAGCCATGACTGAGAAAGCCGATCGCACACAATTTAGCAAAACCCGACTGTTAGTGGTGGGTGATGTCATGCTCGATCGCTATTGGTTTGGCGATACTAGTCGCATATCACCCGAAGCCCCTGTTCCTGTGGTGCAGGTTGGCAAGATTGATGAGCGTTTAGGAGGTGCAGCCAACGTTGCCCGCAACGCTTCTGCTTTAGGAGCGCAAACTAGTCTTCTAGGGGTGATTGGTGTCGATGAGGCGGGCAAACGTGTGGAGGCTTTATTGCGAGATTGTGGTGTAAAAAGCTGCTTACAGACGGATTCGCAAGTGCCCACGACGGTTAAGTTAAGAGTGATAGCCCGACAGCAGCAATTGATTCGTTTGGACTTTGAGGAGTCCCCGAGTTCAAGTTCACTTGCACAGAAGCTTAAGCAGTTTGAAGCACTATTACCCGAGACCGATGTTGTCATCTTGTCGGATTATGGCAAAGGGGCTTTGGAGCAAGTTGCCAGCATGATTGCTTTGGCAAGAGCGAAACAAAAGATTGTTTTAGTTGACCCCAAGGGTGACGTCTACTCGAAGTATCAAGGAGCAACTATACTCACCCCCAATCGAAGCGAACTACGTCAAGTGGTTGGCGCGTGGTCAAGCGAAGCGGAGCTTACCCAAAAGGCTCAAGCCTTGCGAGAGCAGCTTCAGGTTGAGGCCTTATTGTTAACTCGCTCTGAGGAAGGCATGACATTATTTACATCGGCGGGCACAAGTCATGTTCGTGCGCAGGCTCGCGAGGTCTTTGATGTATCAGGTGCTGGTGATACCGTCATTGCAACCCTGGCGGTGGCATTGGCAGCGAAATGGCCCCTTGAGCGTGCCATGGCGTTAGCGAATCGCGCGGGAGGAATAGTGGTCGGTAAACTGGGAACCGCAACGGTTTGTGCAGAGGAGCTACAGTGACCTATATCGTGACCGGTGCCGCCGGATTTGTA
>CANHDS010000083.1 GCA_947459465.1 Burkholderiaceae bacterium
AGCTTCCTCTAAAGTGGGAGGAAGTGTGAAAAAGTGGGGTAAATTTTGTTTCAAGGTGCTTCAGCTCTCAATCTCGACGCAAAAGGTCGTATGTCGGTGCCCGCAAGGCATCGTGACGCTTTACTGCTTCAGGGCGAAGGTCGTGTGACCTTAACTAAGCACCCCGACGGGTGCTTATTGTTATTTCCAAGACCTGAATGGGAAGCATTTCGAGCTCGAGTTGCGCAATTACCAATGGATGCGCATTGGTGGCGCCGAATCTTTTTAGGCAATGCCGCTGAAATTGATTTAGATGGCGCCGGACGCATTTTGATTACGCCTGAATTACGCACTGCTGCCAACATCGAACGTGAAATTATGTTGTTGGGTATGGGTTCGCATTTAGAGATCTGGGATGCGAATACGTATGCAGCAAAAGAGCAGGCTGCAATTGCGCAGGGTATGCCAGACGCATTAAAACAATTTACCTTTTGATGATCGGGCGCCATGAACAACATCCATCGCCCAGTATTACTGGCCGAGGCAGTCACCGCTATGATCAGCGGACCATCCATTCAGCCCAACTCTGCTGTACTAATCGATGGAACCTTTGGTCGGGGAGGTCATACGCAAGCACTCTTGGATGCGCTCGGCCAAGACAGCAAACTGATCGCATTCGACAAAGATCCCGAAGCCATTGCCAAGGCGCAATCGCTTTACGACCCACGTCTACAAATCATTCACTCCAGTTTTGCCAACATCGAGCAGCATATTCAAAAAGCATCGGTCGATGCAGTGTTGCTCGACTTGGGGATCAGTTCACCGCAAATCGATACACCGGAGCGGGGATTTTCATTTCGGTTCGAGGGCCCGCTTGATATGCGCATGGATACGACACGCGGAATCTCGGCCCAGGAGTGGCTATCAAGCGCAGCAGTTGATGAGATTGCACAAGTAATTAAAACCTTTGGCGAGGAGCGATTCTCAACATCGATTGCGCGAGCAATTGTGAAACAACGCGAGGAGGGTCGCCCTGTTCAAACCACTAAGGGTTTAGCAGAGTTGATTGCAAGCGTAGTGAAAACACGTGAACCTGGACAGGATCCAGCAACTCGCACTTTTCAAGCGATTCGGATTTTCATTAATGAAGAATTAAGTGATCTTGAGAAAGGGCTATCAGCCGCGCTCCGAGTTTTAAAGGTAGGTGGTCGCTTAGTGGTGATTAGTTTTCATTCACTCGAGGACCGTATTGTCAAGCAGTTCATGCAAGCTCACGCTGTAGTTCATGTCCCTCGAGAATTACCGATTCGGGCAAAAGATTTGCCACAGGGCGATCTGGAAATCATTGCTCGGATTAAGCCAAGCTCAATCGAGATCAATCAAAATCCCCGTGCCCGTTCAGCAGTCATGCGAGTTGCTCAGAAAAGAGGTGTTCTGCGATGAATCGCGCGACGCTTAGCCTACTCGCATTGCTTCTCATTTGTGCATTGTCACTGGTAACTTCACAGCAAAAAACGAGAAAGTTATTTGTATCCTTAGAGCGCGCTCAAGCCCAAGAGCGTAAGCTCAATCAAGAATGGCTCAGGTTAGAGTTTGAACAGCGCAATCTCTCCAAATCAGCCCGAATCCGCGATGTAGCGCGTAATCAACTGCGAATGAGCCCGATTACTCCAGATCGCACCTTGTACTTTAAGGAAGGCCTATGAAACCAGTAGGCTTTTCAACCTCTCCAAACGTTGTGTTGCGACTGCCAATGTGGCGTTCACGTCTGATGTTGTTTTTATTATTCATTGCATTCGCAGCATTAGTAGTTCGTGCTTTTTGGATTCAGGGCCCAGGAAACGGGTTTTATGAAGCTAAAGCAGTCAAGGGGGTGCAGCGTGAGATTGAGATGCGCGCAACGCGAGGAAAAATTTTGGATCGCAATGGACAGTTAATTGCAACAAGTCTTGAGGCAAAAGCTGTGATTGCGTATACCGATAATATTCCAGCCGATCTAGCCCCTGAAAAAATAACGCAACTTGCCAAGTTGCTGGAGATGAGTGAGGCAGAGATTAAGAAGCGTTTTGCCGATGAGCGTAATCAAGTATTTTTAAAACGCCAGGTTGACCCTGAGATTGCTCAACAAATCCGTCGTTTGGAAATCCCAGGAATTGGGTTAAATAACGAATATCGTCGTCATTATCCAGAAGGTGAGGCGATGGCTCACGTAGTTGGCTTTACCAACGTGGAGGATCGCGGGCAAGAAGGAATTGAGTTAGCGCGTGATAAGGAGTTGGCTGCGCAGCCTGGTAAGCGGCGGGTTGTCGTCGATCGCTTAGGCCGAATCGTTAATGACATTTCGATTTTGCAATTTCCACAAAATGGCCAGGATCTGCAACTCTCCATTGATAGCAAGATTCAATACATTGCCTATAACGCGCTAAAGAGTGCAGTTGAAAAGCATCGCGCCAAGGCAGGCGGAGCTGTGGTATTGGACGTACGTACGGGCGAAATTTTGGCATTAGCTAATTGGCCAAGCTATAACCCAAATTCACGTAAAGCACTTACGGGAGAGCAACTTCGTAATCGGGTATTGACCGATACATTTGAGCCAGGCTCCACGATGAAGCCTTTTCCAGTTGCATTAGCACTTGAGCAGGGCAAGGTACAACCCGAAACCAATATGACGATTGGTCAGAAATTATTGGTCGGGCCCAAACCAATCACAGATACCCATCCCTATGGAATGTTGACGGTATCTCAAGTGATTCAGAAGTCGAGCAATATTGGGACTGCAAAATTAGCCCTGCAACTCGAGCCACGTGAGATGTGGGACTTGTTTGCGGCAGTTGGTTTTGGTCAGGCTCCAAATATTGGATTCCCCGGCGCAGTCCCTGGGCGCTTGCATCCTTATCAAAAATGGGGTCAAAGCGATCAAGCACGTATGTCGTTTGGTTACGGAATTTCTACTTCACTATTTCAGTTAGCACGCGCTTATACGATCTTTGCTCGCGACGGTGAGTTGGTACCCACCACAATTTTGCGAAGTCCGGATTACAAACCTGGCACCCGGGTTATTACTGCAAAAACAGCGATTGAGATGCGCAATATGCTAGAAACCGTCACTGAACAAGGCGGCACAGCGCTAACAGCTCGCGCTGAGGGATTTCGGGTTGGAGGAAAAACCGGTACCTCACATAAGGTCGAAGGCAAGGGTTACGCTTCGAACAAATACCGAGCATTCTTTGTTGGTTTGGCACCGATTAGTGCTCCTCGCATTGTGGTTGCAGTGATGGTTGATGAGCCGACGGTTGGAGGTTATTACGGTGGGCAAGTCGCTGCACCCGTATTCTCAACGATTGTGAGTGAGACCTTGCGCAGTTTGAACATCACACCCGATATGAATGAGCGCTCGGTGGTGCAAGCTCCCAATACTGCGCCAAGTAGTGGCGCATTACAAAAAGTGGCGTTGAAGCAATGATGGCCAACACTCAAATGACCCATCACGATGTAATACCGTATTTGAGACAAACTCTTGGATCTGGCGCTAAGTTTGTTGCAGATACTCGGCTACTTACAAAGGGCGATGTATTTTTAGCGTATTCAGTTGGGCATGGCAAGGCCTTGAGAGATGGTCGGATATATATTGCAGCAGCCCTCTCCCAAGGTGCTGCTTACGTGTTGTATCAACCGTACACCGATCAAACTCAAAGCGTCGCTTGGGAATCAGAGTTGGATGAGCGATGTATTGCAGTACCTGACCTTGCTCAGCATGCTGGATGGCTAAGCTCAGAATGGTATGGCAAACCCAGCGAAGCGATACCTGTGATTGGGGTTACGGGTACGAATGGTAAAACCAGTGTGAGCCAATGGCTTGCGCAATGCTTATCTGAGAGAGCTGCCGTGATCGGCACACTCGGTTGCGGTTTTCCAAACCAATTGCAAGGACTGGGGTACACCACCCCAGATGCACCCCGTTTACAAATGGAGCTTGCTAGCTTAAAAGCAAAAGGGGCTGAATATATTGCACTTGAGGTGTCTTCTCATGCTTTAGAGCAAGGGCGCGTTAATGGTACTCACTTTGCTTGCGCCGTCTTTACTAATCTTAGTCGTGATCATTTGGATTATCACGGCAGTATGGTGGAGTATGGCGCTGCAAAAGCTAGACTCTTTCATGATTTTCATCCCAAGAATGTCGTTATTAATA
Source organism: Burkholderiaceae bacterium (assembly GCA_947459465.1). Classification (GTDB taxonomy): domain Bacteria; phylum Pseudomonadota; class Gammaproteobacteria; order Burkholderiales; family Burkholderiaceae; genus Polynucleobacter. Next base: position 4,169 of record CANHDS010000083.1, read on the forward strand.
TCGATGATTCCTTTGGGCGTGAGCTACTAATGAGCATGGTGACGCGAACCGATACGTTGATATGGGCTTATGGAATGAGTCAAGCTTCGTTTGATGGCCTGGAGAGACTTAAAAACCGATTTAAAGCGATTTATTTTGATCAATACAGGTTTGTGAAGAATACATATCAATGCGAGTTACGTATTGATGATAAGCATTATTCGACTGCTATACCAGTTTTAGGAATTTTTAATTTGAGCAATGCTTTAGCAGTGATTGCAACTTTATTAGTTTTTGGAA
>CANHDS010000084.1 GCA_947459465.1 Burkholderiaceae bacterium
AAAGACGTAGGTTAATTAATACGACTCGCTGACGATCGCTTGGTAGATGGGCAACGATCCATCCTAGGCCATGACCCAGTTGAATAATCCAAGCGTATGGAAGAATCTGGACAAAGCGTAGCAGTGATACTGACAGGTGGTTAAAAAAGGTTTGCAAATAAGTCCTTGTGAGCTATCACTATATACCTGAACAAAGACCCTACGAGCGATGACGTAAACTAACCAAATGAAACAAACCATATTGCGAATCCTATGGGTTTTAACTGGGGCAAGTGTGGCGCTGTTTCTGGCATTGCATGTAGTCCGCCCACAGGATTCCACCTTATTACTCGCATCATTAGGTGGATCCACGCTGTTCCTGTTTGGTCTAACGACCTTACCGCCAACTCAGCCCAGAGCACTCTTTGGCGGACATCTACTATCTGCCCTAATTGGGGTAATCTGCTATCAGACCTTCGGGGATGCGACTTGGGTATTGGTCTTGTCAGTGCTCATCACAATTGCGGTGTTATTACTAACAAAAACGGTTCATCCGCCAGCGGGTGCTAACCCGTTGATCATGATTCATGCGCAAGCTGGGTTTATGGATATTTGGACTCATGTTCTGCTGGGCGTCATCGTATTGGCTGCGACCACATTTGTTTGGTCACGGCTTGGTATTGGCGGTGCAAAGTACCCCGTTAAATGGAATCAAGAGTCTCCACCTGGACCCCATTGGGGCCCATGGGGATCAGTCTAAGCTTGATTAATTAGTAAACGAACAGCTTTGGCTAATTCGAGTGGAGTCATGCCATTAGGTCCAATCCCTGTTTGAACCAGTTGATCGGCTGCGCGCGCATGAAGCTCAACTGCGAGACACGTTGCCTCCCACAAACTAAGTTGATGAGCCAATCCTTGGGCGGCAAGGGAGGCAATCAGCCCAGTTAAGACATCACCCATACCACCGGTTGCCATCCCAGGATTACCCGCTTGGCAGGTATAGATCCCATTATTTGGTGCCCCAACTAATGTATGGTGACCTTTAAGAACCACATAGCATTGCAATTGATCAATTAGTAATTGAATTGCCCGTGATCGATCGGCTTGAACCTCTTTCACTGATACACCCAATAAGCGAGCCGCTTCGCCAGGATGTGGAGTGATCGTGCACGGATTGTTACGTTCACGTAATTGCTGTTGTAAGCGCGGATGGTCGGCGATGAGATTTAAAGCATCGGCATCTACGATCAGCGGACCAGAGAACGCAAGGCTTGCTTCTAAGAAATGCAAAGCCTGATTACTTAAACCTAAGCCGGGACCAATCGCTAAACAGTCAGGCGCCACATCCTTTATAAAATGATTGGCATTAACTGCTTGAGAGGCATCTCGAATCATTAATTCTGGTTGATTAATCTGTACGTGAGCCGATTTTGAATCCAATACCCCAACAATGATCCAGCCTGCGCCACTATAAAGCGATCCATACGCGGATAAAAAAATAGCCCCCGCCATACCCGGTGCACCACCGACTAGTAATACTTTTCCCATATCGCCTTTGTGCGCATCAGGTTTTCGAATCAAGCGAGTACGAAGTCCAAGGGTATCTAGATCGAGCATGATTAGAGAGGGTAGGTGCTATTGAGCTGAGGAAGATGAATATGATCCCAACCCAGTTGTGAATGAATCGCCTCTTTCAGCTGTTCTGCAGCGTAGGGCTCCCCATGCGTGATGAAGACATGCATTGGCGCCTGTCGAAACCCCTTTAGCCAACGAATTAGTCCCGCTTGATCCGCATGGGCTGACAGCCCTCCAATAGTATGAATGGAGGCTTTGACGGCAATCTCTTTGCCAAACAAATGGACAAGTTTGGCTTGATCAACGAGGCGCCTACCAAGAGTACCTTGTGCCTGAAAACCGGTGATGATGATTGCATTATTGCGGTGCGGAAGATTCCATTTAAGATGGTGGACAATGCGACCCGCCTCGCACATACCGCTAGCAGAAATCACAATGGCACCTCCTTTAATGCGATTGAGCGCCTTTGATTCTTCAACGTCTGCGATAAATCGCAGGTCTAAGCGGTTTGGGTTGGCTTGATACCAATCGAAGGTAGCTTGTGCTGCTTCGTCGAGCGAGGATCGATATTCTTCAGTCAAGCGAGTAACGGATGTAGCCATTGGCGAGTCGACCCAAATATTAAGATATGGCAGTCGTTTACGCCGAATTAAATCCATCAATACAAAAATAATTTCCTGTGTTCGACCGACCGCAAATGCTGGAATGATGACATTGCCATTGTGCTTAAGCGTATTCGTGATTACTTCGACAAGCTCATTTTCCGTATCTTGAAGTGAACGATGTAAGCGATCACCATAGGTTGATTCCACAATTAAGGCATCCGCATGCTCAATCAGCTCCGGATTATTCATTAAGGGCCGTTCAAACATTCCTAAGTCACCCGAGAAGACGGTACGATGGGTTTGTTGATTCTCTTTTTGAATATCAATGACCGTAATCGCAGCGCCCAAGATATGACCTGCATCCAGAAATTCAATCTCGATCCCTTGTCCTGGACTAAAGCGGTGGTGATAGGGCATGGTCTTTAGTTGTGCCAAGCAATCAATAACTTCAAGGGTGCTGTAGAGGGGCACTGGAAGATCGCCTTTCCAGCGACCTTGTGCTTGTTTGCGTTGGGCGCGTTCATAATCAGCTTCTTGTAGATGGGCGCTATCCAAGAGCATGATTTTCAGTAAAGAGGCTGTCGCAGGTGTGCAATAGATGGGACCACGAAAACCTTGGGCGCATAAACGTGGTAACAATCCGCTATGGTCAATGTGCGCGTGCGTCAGAACCACAAAATCCACTTCATTTAGAGCAACGGGTGGCGTAGCCAAATTTTTATCGTTTGCCTCTCGCCCCCCTTGAAACATCCCGTAATCAACCAAAAAGCAGTGATTAACCCCACATGACTTACCGCGGATGAGGTATTTAGACCCGGTTACCTCTTGGCCAGCACCTTGGAATTGAATATGCATAGAAAAATTAGGGATAAAGACGGTTGAATTTGATATGGATCAAGGGAATGCCTAATAATATTGCTACACTGCTTGTACTGATTACATTATGGAGAGAGATCATATGAAAATACTACTACCAATTGACGGCTCAAAGACATCATTGAGTGCTGCTAAATATGTTGCCCAACTGGTTGCAAATATGCGTAGTAAATGCTCTGTCACCCTAATTAGTGTTCATGATGATTTTGGTTTAAATCATGTGAAACAGTTTGTTAGCAAAAGCGTGGTAGATGACTATCTACGTGAAATCAGCGAAAAAGAGTTAAAACCTGCTCAAAAAGTCCTTGATGCCGCAGGCGTTAAGCACAATATGGTTATTAAGCGTGGACACGTATCAAAAGAAATTCTGGAAACTGCTACCAAGGAAAAGTTTGACATGATCGTGATGGGCGCCAAAGGTCGTGGCGGTATGCTCGATCTCTTGATTGGATCGGTTGCTCAACGGGTTGTATCGTCAGCCAAGCAGCCTGTTCTCTTAGTGAAATAATTTGCCATGAACTCGATAGAAGGGCTGCCTTGGCAGCCCTTTGTTTTTGTTTGACCTAAAGCGCCTTGATTAATAGACCAATCGCAACGAGCCCCGAGAACCCGGCAAAGATGAGTTGAGTCCAATGACTACTGATCTTCGAAGCAATCAGGCGACCTGCCATCATCCCAGCAATCGCACCAATTGCGAATGGAATCGCTACCAGCCAGTTCATGGTTCCTGCAAGCCCAGAGCCCGCGACCCCTCCCAATGAAATTAGAGACAGAACACCCAAGGAGGTTGCAACGATCGATTGCATTGGTAAATCACTAATGCGTTTGAGTGCGGGAACAATCACAAAGCCACCACCGACCCCTAAAAGACCGGATAAAAATCCAGCCAGTGCTCCAGAGCCAATCAGGGCACGTGCGCAAGGGACGGTCCAAATTAAGCGACCAATGGATAAATCGAGGGAGCAGGGCACTGCCTTGGGTTCCTTATAAATCCCCCTTGATTGTTGATAGGCCTCTACAAAAATACGTCCTGCTACGTAGAGGAGAACAATCGCAAAAATCAGCATCAGGGGTTGATTCGGAATTTGGTGTGCTAGCCAAAGCCCCGCGGGCAACAATAGCAAGCCCGCAAAGGCCAGTAGAGTGGCAGCACGATACCTTAGCAATCCAGTTCGCAATGCCAAGATGGCGCCTAGCGCCGATGCCACCGTCACTGCCAAAAGACCAATAGGACTTGCCTCAACCATCGGTAGATGAAGAACAAAGACCAGCAAAGGAACCGATAGGATGCCACCGCCGGCGCCCGTTAGCGCCATGATGAGGCCAACGAACACGCCAAGCCCTGCAGGGATGACGTGGGGTTGAAAGTAACTAATTAA